>JASFTV010000433.1:0-3010 GCA_050050615.1 Desulfobacteraceae bacterium | reverse complement strand
ATCCAACTCAAGTCGCCGTAACATTTTTCAGGATAAATACGCCCTGTCCTTTGACCAAGCAGACCTGGTACTGATACCGGAACCTCCTTTGATGGAAAAAATCCCGCCAAATGAACGCCTCTCCTCCAAAGACCTGGTGAAGGCGCTGAAAAGAAGGGGTTTAAAGGCCTTTTACGCTCCAGACACAAATTATCTATTGGATGAAATCATCCGGTACAGTCGCAAAGGAGACCTTGTCCTGATCATGTCAAACGGCCCATTCGATAACCTGCCCCAGCGTGTCTTGGATCGTCTGTAATCAGACAGTTCTGTCGATTGCAGCGCTGGCCTGTTCCTGGAGGACAATATCTCAACAGCAATTGCAGTAAAGAATCCGGGCTCTCCGAGGCGTAGGCTCTACGAGCCGGAAGCCGGAGGGAAGGAATGGGGCATCACTCGGTAGAAAGGCACTGGTATGGCTATCAGGTTTACAATCATTTCCTTTGTGTGCTAATCTCATCGATAAATTGAAGCATGATGAGACCTCCATGATCTTTTCTCATAACCGATTGAATTTGCAGGCATTGTTTCTCTCCTCACATTCTGTCCCATAGGCAAGGCAGCATCTTTCGGGAAACCCAATGCCCCACGATTATCGCATAGCGAGAGAGCGCATGGTTAGGGACCAGCTGATGCCTCGTGGCATAACCGACCCAAGGGTGTTGAAGGCCATGGGAAAGATCCCCCGGCACCTCTTCGTGGAAGAGGCCCTCGCGGGAGAGGCCTATAATGATCATCCCCTGCCTATCGGGCATCAGCAGACCATATCCCAACCTTACATCGTTGCGCTTATGACACAAGCCCTCGAGCTTGCAGGCGAAGAGAAGACTCTGGAAATAGGAACGGGCAGTGGATACCAGACAGCCATTCTGGCCGAGTTATCAAAGAAAGTCTACACCATAGAGAGAATCAGACCGCTCATGGAAAAAGCGAGAGGCCTGCTGGGCGAACTGGGTTATTCCAATGTGCTATTCAGTGCCTTTGATGGGACAATCGGTTGGAAAGAATATGAGCCCTACGAGGCTATCATGGTCACAGCTGGCGCACCGAGGGTTCCTGAACCCTTGTGTGAACAGCTCGCAGAGGGGGGCCGAATGGTCATTCCCATTGGCGATAAGTTCAGCCAGGAATTGATCAAGATCGTCAGGAGAAGAGATCAATACAAGCGGAAAAACCTGGGAGGATGTCGTTTTGTGGACCTGATCGGTATCCACGGTTGGAAAGATTAGTCAACCCTTCGGCTACCCCGTGCTACTGCACGGGCCTGCTCGGGGTTGACCCTGAGCGAGGCTTGAGAGCCGTCGAAGGGTCAAATGTGAATTGCTAAAGAATTTTGATGATTGCCAAAAAAGATGCCCCTCTGAGACAGATACAGAAACTCACCCTACCCCTGACCCGTCTTAAAGGCGTGGGACCCAAGAGGGCCACATGCTTGGCTAAGAAAGGGCTCTACACGGTTCTTGATTTGCTTTTTTTTATTCCTTCCCGCTACGAGGATCGCACCCAGATTTCCCCCATAGGTAAAGCTGAGGAGGGACCCCCTGTCTTGGTTAAGGGCACGGTCGTCTTTGGTAGAGAAGAGAGATTCTATACAAGCCGCAAAAGGCTTTTCAAGCTCGTTCTAAGGGACAAAGAAAGCCGCTTGGACCTTCTCTGGTTTCAATACAAGAAACCCCACCTGGCCCAATATGCCAAACCTGGCCTGGAACTTCTCGCCTACGGTCGTATTAAAATGCAAAGGGGACAGAGACAGATGGTCCATCCCGAGATTATCATCCCCGATGAACAGGAGAGCCAAGCCGAAAAAGGAGGATTGGGCTTCTATCCTGTGTATCCCGCTGTTCCAGGGATCTCGGCAAATCTTTTCAGGTCAATGATTAGAAGGGCACTGGATGAGCATTTAATTGCCCTGGTCGACCCCGTTCCCGAAGAAATCACAAGCCGTCTGAGCCTTCCCCACCTCACGGGGGCATTGGAACAGGTTCATTTTCCTTCTGAGGAATTCAACATTGATGAACTGAACCAATTTGACACCTTGTCCCACAAAAGGCTCATTTTTGATCGGTTCTTTCTCATCATGATGACCATGGCTTTCAGGAAGAAATTCAAAGAGACGAGGAGCAGCCCAACCTTCACCATACCTTTCCGTCTGAGGGATAACCTGAAAGAATTCTTCCCCTTCAGACTAACCTCTCATCAGATGAGAGCCATAGAGGATATGGTTACAGATTTCACTACAGGCAAATGCATGAATCGATTGCTTTTGGGTGATGTGGGATGCGGCAAGACCGTGATTGCAGCAGTGGCGGCTCATATCTGCATCCACAACAACCACCAAGTGGCCATCATGGTCCCCACACAGGAACTTGCCAATCAACATTTTGAATACTTTTTGGACCTTGCGCCCAAGATGGGATTTCGACCTGTTCTCTTGACTGGAAAACTGAAAAAGTCTGAGCGCCAAGACGTTTATGAGGGAATTCAAAAAGATGTGTACAACCTGGTGATCGGGACGCAATCCCTCATACAAAAAGAACTGCGTTTCGCGAGATTGGGTCTTGTCGTCATTGATGAGCAGCAACGTTTTGGGGTGAGAGACCGCGCTTCGATGGATCGGAAAGGGGGAAACCCGCATATCCTTGTCATGACGGCCACGCCCATTCCCAGAACCCTGGCCATCAGCTTTTACGGAGATATGGGTCTTTCTTTCATAGAAGGCTTTCCTGAAGATCGCAAGCCGGTGGTCACCCAGGTGATGACAGAAGGCGAGAAAAGGAGGGTTTTCTATACGTTGAAGCAGAGGATGTCTGCGGGTCAGCAAGCCTTTGTCATATGCCCCGTCATCGAAGGCTCAGAGGTGATGGACCTGAAGAATGCCCTGGAGATGTATGAAAAACTTAAAAAGATTTTTTTGCCCCCTTTTCGAATCGGATTGGTCCATGGCCGTCTCTCCGCAGATGAAAGAGAAACG
>JASFTV010000432.1:0-3015 GCA_050050615.1 Desulfobacteraceae bacterium | reverse complement strand
CCGTCCGGAAGGGCGGAGAGATTTACAGTTGGGGAAACCGGCCGCGTATGAGCATCCTTCCAAAACTATTTCGCAGGCGCTTCATTATCAGGAAGTCTGACAAAGAATTTGGTGCCTTTGTCTTTTTCAGAGGTGAAATCAATCTCACCCCCGTGCTCATCCACTATTTTCTTCGTGATCATCAGGCCCAACCCGGTACCCCGCGACCCCTTTGTGGTGAAAAAAACTTGAAAAACCTTATTTCTTGTCTCTTTATCCATGCCGAAGCCATTATCGATAACTTGGTATTCCACAGCCCAGCCTTCTGGTCTTAGGGATCGAAGAAAGATCTCTGGTCTTCTCTTTATCATGCTGATGTCTGAGCAGGCGTCTATGGCGTTTGTGACTAAGTTTAAAAGGCAGCGGTGAATGCCTTCAGGATCAAACCACGCCTTTGGTAACCCCGTTGTAAGGTTGGCTTTCAGTGTGATGCCGTTTTCCTTTGCTCTAGATAGCATGAGATCAAAAACTTCTTGGGCAGGCAGATTGGGATCGCTGAGTTGGTATTCCGGCTGCCGCTCTTTGGCATAGTTCAGGAGATCCATGGCTGTTTTCCTAATCTTAGCCACATTTCCTTTGATCATGTCCCAGCCCTGCGAAAGATAGGTCTCATTCTTCAGTTCGATCCCCTTCTCAAGGACGTACATGCCTCCCGCGAGACCGCCGGTAATATTCTTGACTGCATGCGCCAGGGCTGCAACAGTTTGACCCACAGCAGCAAGTTTTTCCGCTTCTATGAGCTTTCTGCTTTTTTCTTCAACGAGGCTTTCAAGGTTTTCCGTGTACTTCCTGAGTTCTGTCTTTAAGGTTATCTTCTCGTTCACCCTCTTCAAGGCAATTTCTAAGGCATCATTCTTTATGGGTTTTGTAACAAAATCGGTTGCATCGAATTTTAGACTCTGGATAGCAAGTTCAATGTCTCCGTGACCCGTAATCATTATGACTTCCGCATCCTGGTTCTCTTCCTTTATTTTTCGAAGCACGCCAATACCATCCATTCCCGGCATTTTTATGTCTGTAAGTACGATCGCAGGCTTCTCTTCTCTGAAAATATTGAGACCTTCCTCTCCGTTCTCCGCAGTTAAGACGGTATAGCCGTAAGCACCCAACAGGAGTCGTAGCATGGACAGCGTGCCTTTTTCATCATCAATGACCAATATCTTTTCCATTGAGCCTTGTCCTACTCCCTTATTCTCGAGCAACGGGAAATGTGAGCTTGAAGGTGGTACCCTCTCCTTGGTTGCTCTCAACGTGGATGTCACCCTCATAGTCTCTCACGATACCATAAGCGATAGAGAGCCCAAGGCCCATGCCATAGCCCGTTTCCTTGGTGGTAAAGAAGGGCTCAAAGACTTTATCTCTGGCATCATCAGGAATGCCGATGCCGGTGTCCGAAACCGTGACGACCACTCGGTCGCTTTCAGAATAGGAGCGAACGCCTATGATGCGACCGTTGGAGTCACTCACACCATTTTGTTTTTGGGCAATAGCATCCCGTGCATTGGTTACGAGGTTGAAAATGACCTGTTCTAAGCGGTTGTTGTGGGCCCAAATGGGCGGAAGGGCTTCATCAAGATCAAGCTCCACCTCTATGTTCTGGAGGGTGAGCTGCTGTCCGATGATCGCAAAGACCTCCTTGATGGGTTTGTTAATCTCGATCTTTTCCTTGGTAAATTCAGCTTTCCGGCCGAACTCCCTGAGGCGATTGATGATCTCCGCAGCCCTATCTACCTGGCTTCTCACTTCATGGACGACTTGATATAGGTCTTGGTCCGAAATCTTCTTCCTTTCATCAATCATCTTTTTCAGAAATTCGTTTCCCACCCTAATAGCGTTCAATGGCTGATTCAGCTCGTGGGCTATGCCGGCAGACAATTCACCAAGACTTGTCATCTTAGAGGCTTGGATCAATTGAGCGTCTTTCTCCATCATCTCCGTAATGTCTGTTGTCACAATGATTACGGCCTCTCTTTCGCCATATGTTATGGGGCAGCTATGAACATTCACATAGAAAGGTGTTTTGTCTTTCTTGTAATGCCGAACTTTTTGGCTGAATGTGTAAGCCTTCAGAGAATCATCTTTTTCCGAATCCGAATAACAGGCCTCTTCGTATGCAAATGGGCCAAGGTCCGTGAAGGGCTTGCCGACCAATTCCTCTTTTGAATATCCATAGCTCTTCAGGGCGGCCTGATTGGCGTCAATGATCTCAAATGCCTCTCTGTCAACCACAAATACAGGGTTTGGCCCACTATCGAAAAGTGACCGGTATTTTTTTTCGGATTCTCTTACGCCTGCCTCGGAGGACTTCAGTCGAATGGTCATGTTTCGAAGAGACCGAGCCAGTTGTAATAGCTCATCTCCCACGTGTTTTTGATAGACATCACAACCACGGCAGGCTTCGACTTTTTCAGGAAAATTACCCGAGAGTCCGCCACCGCACCCAAGGGTCTGGTCGACATACCAGCAGGGTATATCTCTGTCATTATAAGCAGGGCACTCGAATTCATTGCAGTTCTTCATTTCCCAGCATTTGATTTCGTGCCCAATGTCTGGGTGGATATCCAGATTTCCACGGCTTATTTCGTCCGACGTTCTGGTGAGGTCTGAAATGCGCCTGGTCATGTATCCAGAGACCAAGTAGCTGACCCCAATAAAAAGGAAGGCAACACCAGATATGAAAAGCAAGAGGCTTGTCGATAACTCGCCTACAAGGCTCTCAATCTTTTTTCTACTTAAGCCTACATGGACCGACCCGATCGTGTTGATGCCCTCCGTAACAGGAACCGCAATGTCATACACTGATCCTGCACCTGATTGTAGATCTCTGATCCCGGCGGGTACTTCGGATACGACACCTTTAGCTTGGGATGGTTTGTGATCAGGGGAATCAGTGGGTACGAAAGCCAAGAGGCGGTTCTTCTCGTTGATGATAGCTATGTAGGCAATGGCGGGGTCTTTCTCTGTGAGCCACTCGCT
>JASFTV010000431.1:0-3032 GCA_050050615.1 Desulfobacteraceae bacterium | reverse complement strand
CGAAACCAGGTAATGCGAACACGTATCCAAGGATGAAGAGAACATAAAAGAGCATATGCTTGTATTTGGCATGCCCCATTTCGTGCGCTATTACGGCTTTAAGTTCCTCGGTGGAAAGGATTTCCATAAGCGCATCAGTAACGAGGATATAGCGATACCTGGGGACAACGCCCATGATCCCTGCCGTCGTCATGCGGCTCTCGAAGATTGGCCATTTCAAGAGGCTGCGGTATTTGAAGCCCTTCTCCCTAAGAAAATCTTCCAGCAGCCTAACCTTCTCTGATGATCTATAAGGCCGACATCCCCAGCAGTATTGGATAAAATGGGGCATAAAGATCATCAAAATAATCAAAAAACTGCCGAAAAAAATGATCTGGCCTTCAGGCTCATTCAGAATACGCTCTGAGCCAGCCCAGGGGGTGAAGGATACCAGGTCATAGATGAAGGAAAGGATGACCCACGGGAAAAGAATGGGTAGGTTCAGCCTTAGATTTGAGATGACAAAAGAGCGTCTCGGTATTTTCGCTTCGAAGGCAAACACATAAACAGGGTAGGAAAAGTACCAGATGGTCATCAGATAGAAAACAAAAACCGTGATGGCCAGGGCACCTTGTAGGACAGAAAAATGCTTGAATCCGGGGATAGCCTGGAGCCAATACCGAAGGTGAAACAAAAAAATGGCCAAGGTGAACAAAAAAATGGCCAGGACGGAGAGGCGGAGAATCAGTTTATGATATTCAACGGTTAGGGCAACATCAGACTCTTTATCTGCTTTAATGCGGTTGATGAGCCCTTGAAAGCTCCACTTACAGAGTGCGGCAAACACCAGCCACGTGAAAGATAACATGACGAGGGTGTAAACTAAGGAATCTTCAGGGGCGGTCTTTTGATAGCCAACGTTGAAAATAAGCAGGACAATAATGAAGTATATAATGTTGTTGAACATGAAACCTCGGAAGACTTATGATGAAGCTCCCTGCAGCCTCTCCGCTGCGGGACAGGAGGTTACCAAGTTAAGCCATTTATTCGTGGCCAAGCAGGAGCGTTGGATGGATGAGACCAAGGCCTGAGGGGATTTTCTAAACTTCGTTTCCTTGAACAAAATCGAGTTTACCAGCTCCAGGACTCAAGGAAGGATCGCCATTCAAAATAATCGTGACGTCATACCTTTTTTCGATGTCAGCCAGTTCTTTTCTCTTTCTGTTTTGAAGATATGCAGCAACACCCATTGGGAGGGTCCCGACCACCCTGCTCGCATCTCCCTTGGAGACGCCCATCCAGATCCGACGCAGAAAGGAGACCGCTGCAGATTCTACGGACACAACCATGCCCCTGCCATTGCAAAAGCGACAGGTCTGGTAGCTCTTTGACTCGATGGATGGTCTTAATCTCTGCCTGGAGAGCTCCATAAGACCGAACTTAGAGATATGAGCCGTATCAATCTTGGCCCGGTCTTTTTTCAGCCCCTCACGAAGCACCTTTTCCACTTGCCTCACGTGGTGACGCTCTTTCATATCAATAAAATCGATCACGATGAGCCCACCCATGTCTCTCAACCGAAGCTGCCTTGCAGCCTCCGTAGCAGCCTCGAGATTGGTCTTGAAGGCCATACTCTCGATATCATTTCCGACTTTGCCCCTACCGGAGTTCACGTCAATGGAAATCAGGGCTTCTGTCGTATCGATGACGATAGAGCCTCCTGACTTGAGAGGCACCTTATTGCGGTAAACGCTTTCTATCTGATCCTCGATTTGATAATGGTCGAAAATAGGGCGCTTATCCTTGTAAAGTCTCACCCTCCTTTGGTCTCTAGGTGAAATGATTCTCATGTACTCTTTAATCTTGATAAAGGTTTCTCGATCATCAACCAGGATCTCTGAAACATCGCTCGTGTAATAGTCACGGAGGGTGCTAAGGCAAATGTCCTGTTCCTTATGGATAAGTGAAAGGGGAGGAGAGGTGGCTACCCTGTCTCTGATATTCTTCCATATCCTTAAAAGACGATTCAAGTCTTTTGAAAGCTCCCTCTTGCGCTGACCGGCGGCCACGGTCCTCACAATGTAGCCCATCTCTTCTGGCACCTTCAATTGGAGCATAGTGGATTTCAGTCTTTGTCGCTCGTCCTCATCCTCAATCTTGCGCGACACCCCTCTAAGATCACGTCCGGGTGCCAGCACGAGAAATCTCCCGGCCAAAGAGACATAGGTGGTGATCTGAGCCCCTTTACGTCCCGGCATCTCCTTTGTCACCTGAACAAGAAGTTCCTGGTCCTTTTTTAAGACCTTCTCAATAGGAGGAATGCCCTGATCCTTGGGGCCAACGCTCTTGGTCTGATAATATTCTGCATGAACATCCCCTGCCGGGAGGAATCCGTTTTTATCAGACCCGAAATTGACAAAGCAGGCCTGGAGCCTCGGTTCAATCCGTTCCACAACGCCTTTGTAAATATTCCCCACCTTCTGCTCTACGGTTGACGTCTGGATTTGAAAACCATCCAGCATACCGTCTTTGATAAAGGCGACCCTGTACTCTTCCGGGTCTACTGCATTGATCAACATCTTTGTTTTCATCAATTTCTCTAGAGGACACAGATCGTCACAGGTGCAAAGAGATCATTGCTTCCGTCTAAATCTGTCTATTTGCCATCCTCGGAATCTGCGCTCGTCCGTGTCCATGCAAGTGCTTTCTGCCGTTTCTTTCAAAATGTTGCTGAGCTTGATACATGAAAGTTCTTATGGCTGCCTCTCTTCCCGGCTGATAGGTTCCGTCATAGGGTGTATCCAGGTATGGCACCTTCATGCGGTTCATAATGGGTCTCATAATCGATGAAGTGATGGTGCTCGGCATGCATGTGAAGGGATAGACGTTGACGATTCCGTTGTACCCTTCACGGGCATATTCAATAATCCCTGAAATGCTCAGACATGCCTCTGTTCCCACATCGAAAGAGTAGAGATTGTCCTCCTTGAGAATCTGTTCCAAGTGGGCCACCCGATGATCCTCTGCTATGTCTATAAGGGCTCTCACGCGCT
>JASFTV010000430.1:0-3047 GCA_050050615.1 Desulfobacteraceae bacterium | reverse complement strand
TACGACGAGACAGCTTCGCGTCCCCCGCATGAAGTGCGGGGTCCTCGCAATGACGTTATGATAAAGCTGATTTATGCAACTAAGTACTACTGACTCTCCCCGCCCACAGGGCGAAGCCTCTTCACAACCGGAAAATGCCTCGCATTTTCCGGAAAGCCGCCATGGGCGGCTCAGTGTTTAAGAGTAACGACTCAGTAACGCAAAATTGTCCCTCGGACGTTTGGGTCTTGGTCTGAAGCTTCCCGAAAGGGATCGACTAAACATGCCATAGCCAAAAATAAAAGCCCTCATCAGGTCAACCAGTCACCGATGAGGGCTTTATAATTCCTTTTGTAATCTTTACTTTACGGCGTCCTTGAGGGCCTTGCCTGCCACAAATTTCGGAATCCTCTTGGCTTTGATCCTGATCTCTTCTCCTGTCTGTGGATTCCTTCCTTTTCTGGCCTTTCTCCTGTCCACCTTGAATGTCCCAAACCCTACGAGGGTGACCGTGTCCTTCTTTTTCAAGGCCTTGGTGATGCTTGCGAACACGGTATCGACCGCATCCTGAGACGCCTTCTTGGTACCCACAACCTTGGCAACCTCATTGACCAGATCTCCCTTATTCATCTCCTCCTTCCTCCTTTCTGCTAAAGGGGTTAACGGATAAAACCATAAACCGACGGGAACAGTAATCGATTCAAAAGAAAATTTCAACCATAAAATGAACATGGAACCCCTTTTTAGCCAGGTTTTTTGCCCCTTTTCACGTTTTGGAACATAAGAGCGCGGCACTTGCCGTCCAATGCACGCATCTCATGTGCTTTTCCGCCGCCTCCGATTCGAACAGGATTCCATCCGTGAACGCGCTTTTTCTGAACCCTCTGTTGAGGATTTGACGGGTATCTCTTTCTGTTATACAGTGAAGAACCGCGTGTTTCCACGTGAGCCAACCCCGCGTGATTCCAACAAGGGTGATACGCAGAAGGAGGCGCTGGAGCGGGCATTGAATCTGAGACGGCACCCTTTGCTTTTCGGGAACCTTCGTCACCGGGAGGTGTTTCCAGCGAGTTACTGATGAGAGCATCAAATAGCTTGTATTCTATGGTCGGTTTCAAGGTCACGAGCTCTTTTCCTGCGTTCCGAGGCTCCCATTCCTATATGGCTGCTTGCACTTTAAAGAAGTCATCGGGTTTAGACGATTGAACCCAAGATGCCCGATGCTGTCCGCAATTCAGGTTCCCCTCATCGGGTGAGCAATGGGGTCATGACCCAGGGAAACCACCAAACCGTTTTTGGACAAGAATGATCGATGGATCTTAAATCAAAATTTCTTGGTGCCATGCTCGGCAGCGCCATAGGCGATGCGATTGGCGAGCTTGCCTTCATATACCCTGAAAAAGCCCGTCTTCTCTCCCAGATTGAACTTGTCTCAGAACTCCGCTATACGGATGACACCGCCATGGCCATAGGGGTAGCCGAATCCATAAAACAAGAACAGGGGATTGACCAGCACCCCTTGGGCAACACATTCAGCCGAAATTTCAGGCGGGAGCCCTGGCGGGGTTATGCTTCAGGACCGCCGACCATTTTTTCCATGGTTGAAGCACTGGGCATCAGCTACGTCGAGGCTGCACGCAGTCTCTTTGGGGGAGGCGGATCTCTGGGCAATGGCGCAGCTATGCGAATTGCGCCTGTCGGGCTCTTTTTCTACGCTGCCTCCGATCTTTACGAGCAGGCCTGTGCCTCAGCCGAGGTAACCCATGCCCATGCCGTAGGTATGGACGGGGCAGCTGTCCAGGCCTCTGCTGTGGCTCAGGCAGTAAGTCTCGATCCCGAAATCGAATTCTCCACAGACACCTTCATTCAAGAGCTCATAGATTTTGCCCGAACCTCTGAAATCAAAGCCAAAATGACCCTCCTTGAAGCATTGATCAAAGAAGAGGGGGCTCCCTCCTTAGCTGCACACAAAATCGGCCGCACCGTGGCTGTCCATGAATCCATGCCTTTTGCCATCTACGCTTTTCTTCAGCATCCCAAGTCCTTCGAAGAATGTCTCTTCTGTGCGATTTTGAACGGGGGAGATCGGGATACGCTCGGCGCGATGTCATGCGCTATATCCGGTGCTTACCTGGGGGTTGAAGCGATTCCTGCATCGTGGAGGGAGAAGCTTGAGAATCGCGCTTACATCGAGAATCTTGCCCTGGCTTTGGCGGAAAAAAGTCCCCGCTAAAGATGGTTTTGCTTCACCACTGAGACTAGACCCCCCTGCCATGCAAGCTCGCCCGCCAGCCCCCGCTTTTCACCTTGACCCCCCAGACCCTATCTCCTATACTCCAACATCGTTCTTCATCCCTGGGTAACGGGATAATTTCAGGCTCCCGAAATCCTGTCTTTTTCACGAGGTTTTACCATGTCCAGTATCTCGCTTTGGTGGCGGGCTGTACGACCCTTCGCCTTCACAGTCAGCCTCATACCACCCATCATGGGCGGCATCATCGCTCTCATCGACAATCCCGGCCTCGATTTCAATCTCTTTCGTTTTGTATTGGCGGGCATCGGTTGCATGGTGGCGCACGCGGGCGCCAATCTCCTTTCCGATTACTTTGATTACAAGGCCAGAGTGGACCGCCAAGGAACTTTCGGCTCGAGCGGCCTTCTGGTCGAGAAGATCATGAGACCCGAACAAATCCTTAGAGGAGGCTGGATTGCCCTCGTTGTGGCCGCGGCGATCGGTGCATATTTTATCGTTGTAACCCCGAAGGGTCTCTTCCTGCTATGGCTCATACTCATAGGCGCCATTTTCGGCGTCTTCTACACGGCCGGCCCGGTTCAATTCAAATACCGGGCCTTTGGCGATATCGCCGTATTCATCTCCTTCGGCCCGGCCATGGTACTGGGCGCATACTATGTGCAGGCACACCATTTTTCCTGGACACCCGTGCTCTATGCCCTGCCTGTGGGCCTCCTTGTGGACGCAATTCTGCACAGCAACAACCTACGGGATATTCAAAGTGACAGTGTGGTAGACATCAAGACGGTGCCTATCCTGATCGGCGAGAGGTGGT
>JASFTV010000429.1:0-3057 GCA_050050615.1 Desulfobacteraceae bacterium | reverse complement strand
TCTCCCCGCCGAGACGGGATTTCGGAGGGGCTTCAGGCTTTTCTTCGCCCAAGTTCTCCGGAGGGCGAAACCTCTGCCGGCATCCTATAGGGATTGAGATTTTTGAAGCACGGCCTTAAGACTGGGCGTAGCTGTGGAGCCCGGACAATACAAGGTTGACACCCAAATAGGTGAACAATACACAGGAAAAGCCGATGATCGAGAGGATAGCAAGCCTCTTTCCTCGCCAGCCGCTGATCATACGCGAGTGGAGCACGGCCGCATAAACGAACCATGTGATGAGGGACCAGGTCTCCTTAGGATCCCATCCCCAATAGCGGCCCCACGCTGAATGGGCCCAAACAGCCCCGGTGATTATGCCAAGGGTGAGTAGAACAAAGCCGATCACCACCATCTGATAGCTGAGTTCATCCAGAACGGTCGATCCGGGGATGAGTTTTAGAAACATGTTTGTTTTTACTGGATCATCCAGTCTCTTTAGCAGATACATAATACTGAGGCCAAAGGCGATGCCAAAGGCGGCATAGCCAAAGAAGCAGGTGATCACGTGCGCAATGAGCCAATTGCTTTTGAGAGCGGGAATCAGAGGCTCAATACGGCTGCTTATGCCCGTGAAGGAGGCGTAAGCCATGATCAAAAATGCCAGTGGTGTGGCAAAAGTCCCTACAGTTCGGTTTTTGGTCCGCCATTCCATGATCAGATAGAGAAGGATAATAGACCATGCGAAAAAGATCAGTGATTCGTAAAGATTGGAAAGAGGTGCATGACCCATGCCGAACCTGTATGATTCCACCCACCTGAGGATCATAGCGAAGGTGTGGCCCGCCAGACCGAAAGAGGTGACAATGGTTGCCAGGCGACCAAGAATTTCCCTCCCCATGACCATCATCAGAAGATACAGCAGGAAAGAGAAAAAGTAGAAGAAAGTGATGTAGCTCAGTATGAATGAGTTGATCATTGCATTTATGCTCCCGTGTTTGTCATGAATCTTTGGTAATGGCCCCCCATGCCTCTCGGTTAGATGGTTTCATATTAGCGGGAGGATCTTTCCTTCAGTTGCGTTCGAAGCCTCTCCGTCAATTGATCCAATTCTTTTTCCAGTCCCACAGGGTTTTTGTTCGCTTTCCCTGCCACACTGACGGTTATCCCCTGGCTGGTATTCGAAATATGGACCCAGACCCTTCGGTGCGACATGAAGAAGGTCACAAACAGTCCAAGAATAATGACAAAAAAGCCGAGCCAGACAAGGCTGACTCCCGGATCCTTGTTCACCTGAAGTCCTGTGTAATACCGACTTTCGATCTCATCCAGAAAAAAGGTGTAAGGCTTAAAGGCACTCGGGTTCAGCTTAGGAAATTTCTGAAATATTCCGGGGAAGCGGTTCCTGATCTGCGCCTCATTCTGGAACACCCAGAAAGTGATGTCTTCTCCTTCAGCCGGTTTTATCATGATCTGCACGGCAGGCCCCATGCGCATGAAATTGGGTCTTATATCCCTGACCAAGAATTGAGCTTCGTTTCCGGGAAGTTGGTAGCGTGTACCCACTTCCGCATCGAAGAAGGCATTTTCCGAATTGAGCTCCCCCGATATATGGAGACGGACTCTGTTGCCGGGGAGGGTGCCGTAGCTTGACTGGTAAAAGGTAATTCCATTGAAAGTAATCGGGTGGTTGACCAGCAGCGCGCCATGTTGGACAGCTTTTCCGTCGGCGATGAAGATCAGATCGGAACGATATTCCTTTGGGGCGCCGTTTTCATAGAAATCGACCGTGAATTTTTCGCAACGTACAGTGAAGGGCAAGGTCTTTGGCGCTCTCGTTTTCCTGAGTCTTACCGTCTCAACAGCCTCTCCTTCCGGTATGTTGACATACGCCTCGAAGCCGAAAAAGGAGCCGATAATGCCTCCGATTAAGATGAGCAAGACGCTCAGGTGAACCAGATAAACGCCAAAATGGGAGTATCGACCTTTATCAGCATAGAAAAAATGCCCGGTGTCCGTTATTTTGGTCTCTAATCTTCTATATTGTGCCTTGAGAATTTGGGCCACACGATCAGAGGTTTCTGTCATTTCCTCTTTCAAAGAGAAACTTCTTTGAGAGGCTAGGTTTTTGAACGGTTTGAATCGGTCCGGTTTAGGCCGGGCTCGAAAGCGTTTCATTGATGTAGGGAATCGGTCGATTGAGCAGACGACAAGGTTTAACGCCAGCGAACCGATGAGGAGCCTGAACCAAACGGAATGATACATATCGAAAAGTTGGAGAGAACTGAGGAGATTTACCAGGCCGGGACTCAACCTCTGCGCAAACGCCATTGCGCCTTCTTGCTGCGGAATGAGCGTACCGAATATGGAGGTGATAGCGAGGAGGATCAGCAGGACGAGGGTAAGCTTAATCGAGCTGAAGATGTTCCATATGGCATTCGGTCTTTTCTCTGTGTTGGATTCCTTCATAGTGATCAAAACCCGTTCAAGCACCGTGTCCGAAAACGTCAATCCGAGGAATCTCAGATTCCGAACTGATCCCCAGCATAGCATTTATCGCGGCGTTTATCCTGAGCCAGACGAAGGACCCGAAATGGCAAACAGACTGATTCAACAAGTTATGGGACGGACGTTAAGGCTCATTTAACAGAGTCTATAAAAGATAAGAACGAAAGATGCAAGGTTCAACAGGTTTGTCTCGTCAAAAAAGAGTTTTGGGTTTGAGGGGCTTCTGGTATTGTGTATCGCAAAGAACTTGACATAATTCAATCGCAGCGGGGGCCAAATTCTTGCCAACCGCCACAAAGCAGCCCCATAAGCGTTACTTTCAGGCGGAGATGCTCTTCTGCGCCCAGGTCTTTGAGCGAGGCGGGCCTGCCCGCCATAATTCGTGGCGGGCAAGCCCGGGGCACCTATTGATGTTATGGGGGGCGTCAAAGGAGCCCCTTGCGAATTTGAGTTGCGGATCTGAAAGACCAACCCCGACGGCCCCCGGTGGGGGTTGTGATTTGGATAAGTTATTTGTGTGACAGCACACTAGCCTTCCCGCATATTCAAGAATCAGACCTAATACAACAT
>JASFTV010000428.1:0-3063 GCA_050050615.1 Desulfobacteraceae bacterium | reverse complement strand
GTGAGGCCCCGCAGGCGCGGGACAAGCGCGCGGAAGGCCTCCCGGGAATCGCCATGGAAGTAGCTTCGTGGAATTGGCTGCGAAGGTGCTCCGCCCGCCTTTGCTACCCCTTTTTGCATAACTGTTGCTCGATGCCATTCGTTTTTGAAAAGAGACCCCCATAGCTCGCGGCTCGGTGCTCATCGGAACCTGAATTTTGGGCAGAGGTGCTGATGAACATTTCCTAGAAAGGATTCTTGACTTTTGACCTACCGGTAGGATCTCCCTGATCCGTTGTTTGTGTCAAAGGCTTGCAAAGAAAAAGGTTTCCTTATGGGATGTACAGCCCTATAATAGTGAAAAATTCCAGGTCAAGAAAATGAAGTACACATCTTTGGCACTCATCATTCTGCTGCTTCTCTTTTTTTCTGAGGTATATGTGGCACAATCGTCTGGGGAGGAACGCAAAGGAAAAGATGTCCGTCGCGCCGCTGTTGCAGGCATGTTCTATCCAAGTTCACCGACTGGATTGCGCAGTGACATTGTCAAATTGTTGGATACGGTCCCGGACGTCAAGGCTGAGGGCAAGATAATAGCCGCCCTTGCCCCACATGCGGGCTATGTTTTTTCCGGCCGGGTCGCGGCTTTCACTCATAAGATTTTGTCCTCGGCCGAATTCGATACACTTGTCATTATAGGTCACGACACTTACTCGGATGCCGTTGCCTTCACGTGTCCCGTGGACTATTACCAGACGCCCCTAGGAAAAGTGCCTGTCGACCGTAAAATGACAACAAAAATGCATAAGTTTAATCGGGGCATCAAGCCACATCGCTCCCTGCATGCCCGTGAACATACCATTGAAGTCCACTTGCCGTTCCTCAAAGTCCTGGACCGGCGGTGTAAGATCATCCCGATTCTGTTCGGCAACCCCACCCCGGAAAACTGCAAAGTACTGTCTGACGCAATTCAAGCTGCCGCAGGAAACAAAAAAGTCTTGGTGCTAGCCAGTACCGACATGTCGCATTATCCTCGTTATGAGTTGGCTAACAAGATAGACAAGTCGACTTTGGAGGTCCTAAGATTCATGGATGTTGAGAAGCTTTTCGCGCATCTGGCCAAGCACGAGACAGCGAGTTCTGTACCAAATCTTCGAACGGCAATGTGTGCTAAGGGAGGCGTCGGCACGGCGATTCTTTTTGCTAAAGCTCAGGGGGCGGATCAGCTCCAAATCCTTCACTACGCCAATTCCGGCGACGTGCCTGCAGGCGATAAAGACCGGGTCGTTGGGTATTGTTCAGCCTTAATGGTGAAAACGTCGGCGCAAGCTCCGAAATAGAAATACAACTTACTAATGGTAGCATTTAATTGTTTACAGAGAAAGGTGCCTGCTGATGGTCAGGACCATGAAGTCTTTTCTGTAGTGACTGTCGAAGATCCCGCTGCCTGATAGCGGGGGTGGGAGGGCGCCGTCCGGAAGGGCCGGGAGATTCACTCAGAGCATCTGGTAAGGATCGACATCAATGATCAACTGGACGCCGCTCGCTTTCAGTGTTCTATTGGAAAGCTTTTCAACCTCTTTCAAAAAGTAGTGGAGCAGGACGGCCCCCTTGCTTTTGACAAATATTTGCCAGCGATATTTTCCTCTTAACTTGGATAAGGGCGCTTCAACTGGCCCCAAGATCTGAATCTCTTTCCCTCTTCTAGGCCATCTTTTAATCATGTCGAACATACCCTGTCCCAATCGCTGGGTCATCTCCGCTGTCTTCCTCTTGTTGTTCCCCTGTAATCTGAGGCATGCCATATAGGAAAAAGGGGGATAGCCCAACTGCTCCCGTAGTTCCTTTTCCTTTTCAAAGAACGTCTGGTAATCATGATCTTTGGCCGTGGTGATGGCATAGTGATCTGGGTTGAAAGTCTGAATGATCACACGGCCTGTTTGATCCCCCCTTCCTGCCCGTCCCGCCACCTGCGAGAGGATTTGGAAGGTCCTTTCTGCTGCCCTGAAATCAGGGAAACCGAGTGAGAAATCCGCAGCAATGACACCCACCAGCGTGACATTGGGAAAATCATACCCCTTTGTGATCATCTGGGTCCCGACCAGGATATCGATCTCATGGTGACTGAACTTTTTCAATATCTGGAAGGTCTGTTCCTTGCGACGGGTACTGTCCCTGTCCATCCGGGCCACGTTTTTGTCGGGGTACATCTCTTTCAGCGCCTGCTCCAGTCTCTCTGTACCAAACCCGTACGCCCGCAACCCTTCGTGACCGCAAGCAGGACAAATCCTTTGGGGTTTAGAGTAAAAGCCACAGTAATGGCACGCGAGGCGGTTTTCCCTGAGATGGAAAATCAATGCCAGGTCACAGTTCGGGCATCGGACCGGCTGTCCACATGAGCGGCACAAATACACCCGATTGAAACCCCTCCGGTTCAAAAAAAACATCGCCTGCTTGCCCTCTTCTAAGATCCCATCAAGGGCTGCTTTGAGCTCAGGGCTGATAGCCTCATTTTTTTCGGCGCCCTCAGAAGCGGTTTTCATGTCGATGACTTGAACCTCGGGTAAAGGCCTTTTCTCAATGCGTTCGGGCATAGAAAGCAACCCATACCTTCCTGTAAAGGCATTATGAAAGGATTGAACCGATGGCGTGCCTGAGCCGAGTAAGACAAACGCCTTCTCCGTTTTCCCTCTGACAACAGCGGCATCCCTCGCCTGGTAGCGGGGAGCTTCTTCCTGCTTATAAGAGAGATCGTGTTCCTCATCGACGATAATCAACCCGAGTCTTGGAAACGGAGCAAACAGAGCTGAGCGCGCGCCAATAACCAGATCCACCTCTTCCCGGGCCATCCGCATCCACTGGTCATATCTTTCGCCCTCACTAAGGCCGCTGTGGAATACAGCAATGCTACTGCCGAGGCGTGAGCGGAATATACCCTCCATATAAACCGCAAGGGCTATTTCAGGCACCATCAGAATCGCCTGCCGGCCCAACTGGATCGTGTATTTGATCGCCTGGTAATAGACCTCCGTTTTTCCGCTGCCCGTCACCCCGTGGAGCAGACAGGTTGAAAAGGTCCCTTTGT
>JASFTV010000427.1:0-3069 GCA_050050615.1 Desulfobacteraceae bacterium | reverse complement strand
AAAGAATCGTGGAATTGATAGGTTCATTCAAACTTGAGAAGACGCAGCTTGATCACATGGTTGAAAGACTCAGGGAGATCGTTTACCGGATTGATGATGCGGAAAGGGATCTCGAAGAATGTATGTTGGCGGCCGGGGGCAAGCCTGTTTCCTACGTGAAAAAATGCATCAGCCAGATACCGAAGTCAGCGAAAGAGAATCAAGCGGTCACGCCCCTGAAGATGAAAAAACCAGAACTCATGGCTTTAAAAGCCAAGATCGATCATGCCCAGAAGTTGATGAAAGAGGTTAAGGATCGTACCAATATGGGCAAGCGGGAACTTAAGGACACGCTGAGAACGGTAGATGATAGGATAGAAAAATCGAAGAGCGCGAAAAGTGAACTGATCGAAGCGAACCTAAGGTTGGTCGTCAGCATTGCCAAGAAATACACCAACAGAGGCCTGCAATTCTTGGACCTTATCCAGGAGGGAAACATCGGCCTCATGAAGGCGGTTGACAAATTTGAATATCAGAGGGGATACAAGTTCAGCACCTACGCAACGTGGTGGATCAGACAGGCCATAACGAGGGCTATTGCCGACCAGGCGAGAACGATCCGTATTCCCGTTCATATGATTGAAACCATCAATAAACTCATAAGAACTTCGAGGTATCTCGTACAGGAACATGGCCGCGAGCCGACGCCTGAAGAGATTGCTGAAAAAATGGAGTTTCCCTTGGAAAAGGTTAGAAAGGTATTGAAGATCGCCAAAGAGCCTATTTCCCTGGAAACGCCCATTGGAGAGGAAGAAGACAGCCATTTGGGTGATTTTATTGAGGACAAGAAAATCATCTCTCCTGGTGATGCGGTCGTTAACCATAACCTTGGGGAACAAACCAGGAAGGTTCTTACCACCCTGACGCCAAGGGAGGAAAAAGTTCTCCGAATGAGGTTCGGCATCGGGGAAAAATCTGACCACACCTTGGAAGAAGTGGGCCGAGATTTCAGTGTCACCAGGGAAAGGATCCGGCAAATTGAAGCAAAGGCCCTGAGAAAATTAAGACATCCCAGCAGAAGCAAGAAGTTAAAGAGCTTTATGGAACAATAGGGCTTTTCCTACAACTGGATTTCTCTTGACAAATTCTGAATCACTTTGCATCTTATGAATGATTGATATAACCGCTGGGTTGGGGCCTATAGCTCAGCTGGAAGAGCCACCGGCTCATAACCGGTAGGTCCCTGGTTCGAATCCAGGTGGGCCCACCAACGATTGTTTTACGCAAATGATTAGAAGAGGGTGTCTTATTAGATTCTATTTTAAGCAAAAGACTTAAGCTGATTGAAGGGCGCACCGCTGAACGGTGCGCCCTTTTAATTTCCCCTTGCGCCAATTTCCTCTTGGCCATCCTCGCGGTCCCCCTCTGAGAGGTTGGGCAAGAGAGGCTGTTTCTCTGAAAACCGCTTCCGGTTAAAGATCAGACAGACTACCGCCGATGATCAAATGAGATAGTCGACAAATGGTGCCCAGACTGAAAGATATCCTTGATATTTTGGAGGAAATGGCCCCTTCCCGGACCGCTGAAGATTGGGATAACCCCGGGCTGCAAGTCGGTGATTCCTCCAAGGAGGTAAAGAAGGTATTCGTCTCTGTTGATCCCACTCTAGAGGCGGTCATGGAAGCTTCGAGGAGAAAGGCCCAATTATTGCTGACCCATCATCCCCTAATTTTTCGGTCTCTTTCTCAGCTAAATCAGGAAATCTACCCCGGAAATGTCATTTATGAGGCATTTAAGAGGGGCGTTTCCGTGGCAACGGCTCATACCAATTTGGATGTGATGCCAGGCGGCATCAATGATTTGTTGGCCAATCTTTTCGATCTTCAAGACGTGGAAGTACTGCAGAGGGGAGACAAAAACAATGCGGAGGATAATACTGGATTGGGGAGGATTGGTAACCTCCAAAAGCCTATGAGGCTATCGACCATGGTAGGGGCTGTTAAAGCGGTTTTGCGTACCCAAAACGTCAAGGTTGTGGGCAGCAAAACCAGCATAATCAGACGCGTCGCAGTGGTGGGTGGTTCAGGAGGTGGGATGATAGCTCGCGCCGCATCAATGGGCGCTGACCTGCTTATTACCGGAGATGTCACCCACCATGAGGCATTGGCGGCAGAAGAGCTCGGAATGGCTTTAATTGATGGGGGTCACTTTCATACGGAAAAAGCAGCTCTCATGCTTTTTGCAGACCAATTTAGGCAAAGGCTCAGACAGCTTGGCTGGGACGTCCTCGTAGAGAGATTTGACGAGGAAAGGGATCCCATGCGATATGAATGAAATCGCGTAGCGATTTCATATAACGCGGCTTCGCCGCTCTCAAGAAAACCAAATTCATAGAATGAACCGGGGGAAACATTGAAAGATAAAGTCAGTCTGCTGATAGAGCTTCAGAGTTTTGATGATAGAATCGAAGAAATCAGAAAGCGAAAAGAGCAAGGGCCATTGCGAATTCAGGCGTTGAAGGATGCGCTCGACGTTGCTGAGAAGGGATTCAAAGAGGACTTAGAGAGACTGGAACGCCTCAAGAAGGAAAGGCGGGGCATCGAGCAGGAGATCCAAGATCTGGAAAACAAAGTTGAGAAAAGCAGCATAAAGCTTTTCAATATCAAATCGAACAAGGAATACACCGCTGCCTTGAAGGAGATTGAGGACCTAAAAAAAATCAAATTTCTCACCGAAGACAAGGCCCTCCAAGCCATGGAAGAGATTGAGGAAATGGAGAAAAAATCCTTGGAACACAAGAAGAGGCAGCCTGAATTGAGAGGTAAATATGAAAAGGACAAACAGGAAATCGAAAAAGAGCTTATTGGATTGAATAAGGAACTCGAGAACCTTGAGGAAAAGAGGAATGATTTAATTCAGAAAATTGAGCAAGATCTCCTAAAGAAGTATCTCCTTCTCAGAGAGCGTAAAGGAGGACAGGCGATAAGCCCCGTGATCGCAGGTGTCTGCCAGACATGCCACATGGGAATACCACCTCAAAAATTCAATGAGCTCATACGGGGCCACTCACTGATGGCCTGCACCAACTGC
>JASFTV010000426.1:0-3086 GCA_050050615.1 Desulfobacteraceae bacterium | reverse complement strand
CCGATCCAACCTGCCTGAAATCAGGCCATGGATAGAGGAGGATATGTCTGTTTCCCTGATTGGCCTCGTGATTCTCCAGTCCCCGCTTTCTTGAATCAAGACCTCGGATTCGATCAGTGTATTGACCAATTCTTCCAAGTAAAAGGGATTTCCTTCTGCCTTGTCCTGAACCCATCTCTTCAGTTCAGAGGGTATGTTCTCCGTCCCGAGGAGTGATGCCAGCATATCCTGGGCATCGGAAAGGGATAGGTCCTGGAGCCGAATCTCATGATAGAGTTTGCTGACACTGCTGAGTTGATGACTGGTAAAGAGACTAAATGTGGGCCTGTACACACAAAGGACAATGGCGGGTTGCCTGATTTCCAGTAATGCCCGGCGGAGTAATCCCACAAAAGACCGATCCGCCCAGTGAAGATCCTCCAGCAAAAAGACGGTCGGCGCTCTTTTGGACAGGGCTGTGAGAATCACCTTCACAGATTCTTCAAGCCGGTTCTTCCATAACTCGGCACTTACATCCTGCAACTCGGGGTAGGGTAATGCGTATAGATTGCCCACATAGGGAACCATCTCTCTGCTGTTCCCTGTAATGCCTTTGATCCCGGACTCGATTTTTTTCCTGATCTTTTCTGATGAGTCTCCCTCCTCAATGTGAAAGACCCCATTCAAGAAGTTTATCAACGGGAAATAGGGGATGTTCTGGGCATAGGCGTAGGCATGTCCTTCGAACCATTGAATCTCCTCCAAATCCAGGGTTGCCTTGAAGTCTTCCACCATTCGGCTCTTTCCCGTACCTGCATCGCCGCAAATGGAGAAGATTCTGCCTTTGCCGCCTCGGAGCCTCTCAACGGCATCGCCCAGTTCAGCCATCTCACCTTTTCTGCCGATGAGCTTCGCTCTCAAGCCGGAAAGCCGGTGGGTCGTAACGGGTCTTTCTTTTTGGGACAATACCTTATAGACCTGCACAGGCTCAGCCTTACCCTTAACTGTGACGGGTTCCAGAGATTCAAATGAAAAGTGGCCTTCTACCCGGCGATAGGTATCGTGACCTACCAGGATCTCTCCCTTCTTGGCGAGGCCCTGAAGTCGTGATGCGAGATTGATGGTATCCCCGGCTACCCCATGGGTCCCTTTTTCCATGTTGACATCACCGGTGACCACAAGACCAGTGTTTATACCGGTATGCATAGAAATGGGTCGACCAATCTTCTCTTCCAAACCAGGGCTCATGGCCTCTACAAGATTATGTATCTCTCGAGCCGCTAAGATCGCCCGCACCGGGTCATCTTCATGGGCCTTTGGAACACCGAAAAGGGCCATGACTGCGTCGCCAACAAATTTCTCTATGAACCCTTCGTATTTGGTCACCACCTGTGCGATCTCCCCGAAGATCCGGCCCATGATCTCTTTGAGTTCTTCCGGGTCAAGCTTTTCCGTCATTGTTGTGTACCCGGATAGATCGGAGAAAAGAACTGTGATATGCTTCCGTTCTCCCTCGGCTTCCGGTAGCACCGTTTCTGCTTCTGCAGCCTCTCCTAGCCTCTGGCCGCATTCATCACAAAAAACATTGTCAGGCGGGTTTTCAGAATTACACTGAGAGCAAACCAACAAAAGCTCTGCCCTGCACTTACCGCAAAACTTCGCCCCTTCACGATTTTCAAACCGACACTTTGGGCATTTCATGGATCATTCCCCAAATTGATGTTAATAATGGCAAGTTTGTAATACCGTGGTTGGGAAATTGAGGTCCCCTAACAGAACACCGCGTTCTGCTAGGAGATAATTGGGCACATTTTCAGGGGTTTCTGCATTAGGGCCCTCCTGAATGGAGGTTAAGGGTTGGAGAAGAAACAACGCTTTCAGAATAGTCCAGATGGATCGGAAGTCAAGGAAAAGTGCCCCTGCGACCTGCTAAATCAGGATTATCTGCCAGACTGGCGCAGGCCAAATCCAAAGGATTTTGGGGTTCCCAGAATCATCCGAGAGTTCCGACTAGCATCACAATACTCAAAAATCGGTCGACTTAACACTACCCAAACAAGCTGTGGCCTGGAATAAACTTCCGGATTTCTCATGATCTCTTTGCTAACAAACTGGCAGCTTTTTCTGCTGCGAGAACGCCGGATGCAATGCAGGACATAATGCCACCACTTATAGTTCCAGCACCAACCAAAAACAGTCCTTCGACCCCCGCAGTAAAAGTACTGAATCGACCTGGACCGACTTGATCAGGGGTATGCTCCGGTCCGTAGCAACCCCCTCGCACAGCGTTCACCCAATACTCATTGGAAAGAGGGGTGGCATATTCAACACACTTTATATGCTCGCTCAGAGCAGGGATATACCTTTCCGCTGCTTTCACAAGGCGCTGTCCCATGGTTTTCTTCAAGCTTTCATATTCCTCGCCCCGTTTCATAGAAGGAGAATGAGCCCATTTCTCGAAAGGTCTGTAGCCAATCAAAGTGAGGATTTCGACGGTATGGTGATTCCGGGGAGCATGCTCGCCCTTCGGATCTTTTACTGATGGACTGGTGATGAAGTATCCTGGAATGCTTTCAGGGATGGTTGGAGCGTCAATTAGGTCGTACATCTTGTTGACATCAAAGTCGTCATAGTGATGGATATTGGCATCTGTTATTCCCATAGAGGGAAGGTCTAGGTCAGTGCCGATGAAGGCATAAAAAGCTCCTACTGACGGCCGTAAGAGCTTCACCTTTTTTTGAATTTCAGAGGGTACTATCTGAGGATTAATCATCTTAGCTAAGGTGACAACCGGATCAACGTTGCTTATTACAACCCGTGCCGTGTACGTCTCACCTGACTCCGTTTCTACGGAGAACTCGCTTCCCTTCTTATCTATTCTCACAACCCGGGAGTTGTTTTTCATTTCAGCACCATGGCTCCAAAGAGCATCGAGGAAAGCGTCTCGAAAAGCACCACTGCCGCCTTGCGGATAGTGTGCCCCAGTGAGGTAGTGATTCAGCACTCCCATCGCAATAATGACCGACGCCCGAGTCGGGGGTAAAGCAAAAGTACCAGAATAGCCTGCTAAAACGGCTTGCAACCGCCTATCTGATGTCACTTCATCA
>JASFTV010000425.1:0-3108 GCA_050050615.1 Desulfobacteraceae bacterium | reverse complement strand
GATGCCCGCTTGGGTACGCTGAGCTGTGAGTTTGCCGGTGAACAATACAAGCACTGGACGCTCCGGTTTAGATCCGTGGGTTCTGATTTTGAGATTGTTGAGTTTGAATATGATGAAGATGCCGACAACTTGGATTTGGACCCATGATGTGAGCACAAACCAAAGCGTGCTGTCCCGAAAAGAATCTTAAGAACCATGGTAAGCCGTTTTTCAGGAAGAGATGTTATTTCGAAGCCGACCTGCCCCTTCTGCGGATTGCTGATAGACAGGCCGAAAGAGCAAATGACAGAAATGCCCACTGAGATGCCGGTAGGAGCATGTTCTTGTGGTGCGGTTTATGCCTGCGATGTGACAGGTCATAACCTTGGGACAGCTATGATCGAGGCCTTGCTTTTCGCGTGTAATGGGGATTGGGAGTTGGCGTGGAATCTATCGCCTGAAAATGATTATTTGGAAGACCAGGTCAAAAACTACGACCTTGAAACGCATCTGACCGTGCATGGCGGCGTCTATGAGGGCCGGCGCATAGCCGGGATACTTTACTTTATCAGGCTTCGTGAAAACATCCGTGGGGTGATGGAAGAAGGCGCTAGCAAGCAACCGGCCAAAGCTATACGTCATCCAGATGGACGGACCTTAAAGCGAAGCGGCAGAAAGTCGTTCACAAAGAGAGATGTTCAAGGGCTGGTCCAAGATTACCAAATCGAGCCTCTCCTAAACATGGCTCGGGAGGATAAGAGGATTATAAGGGACTTGAAGCGACTCCTTTACTCTGTTGACACTCTCATGCGGTGGCGTGCAGCCGAGGCTTTGGGTAAGGTATCCGCCGTCATCGCCCAGAGAGATCCCGGAACGATATCCAAACTCCTTCAGGGATTGTTCACTTCTGTTACGGACACAGCCGCCTCAAGCTGGGGGTCTCTCGATGCGATTGGCGAGATTATCAGTAGCAGGCCTGAGCAGTTTGCCGGATACATGCCTCAATTATATCAATTCACGAGAGATAGGGCTTTGCTTGCAGAAGTCCTGAGGGCCTTAGGAAAGATCGGCTCAGAAAGGCCGGATCTCATACGGAAAGAGACTTTACATTTCATTCCTCTCCTACAAGATCCTGATCCTGAGATTCGGGGTTATACGGTCATATTGCTCGGGCGTTTAGGGGCCCGTGAAGCAACCGATGATTTAAGAAGACTCATGGAGGATGCTGAAGGGCTGGAGGTTTACAGAGATGGCCACTTGGAAAAACAGACAATAGGCGAGTTGGCCTCTGAAGCCCTGGAGAGGTTATGATTGTTGAGTATCTTTTCTCTGCCCCAAAAGGAGATATTCCTCTTACCCATGACCAATTGGGTGCACCTTTCAAGATCTCCCCTTCAGAAAATCACCCTTTCCTGAGCTTAAGAGATTATTTCGAAACCATCACGGATTTCATCCTAAAGGATCAGGCAAAATCCTTCGCGCATATCCTCGAAAACCGCTTGGAAAAAGGGCTCAGCCTCGACCGGATCGACAAGCTGTTGATTCGTAGCGAAAAACATGGCGCCCTCTATCATTTGGCCGGTATTGAACTATACATTGAGGGACAGTCTATGAAATACGCTGTGATTACCGCCGTCTCTGACAAAGGGAAGGCCTTCTTGAATCATGAATATGACTTGCTCAAATACCTCGAAGAGAAGTTCAATCTTCCCTACCTGCCCAGAGTCTACTTTAAAGGGGAAAACGAACGCCATATTGGAAAAAGAAAGGAATGCTTATCCCTATTCCTGGCCGAATGGTTTGACAATTACCATGAATGGCACCTCTCTTTGGATGAAAAGGGTAAAAGTCAGAAAATTTGCATCTGGGATCAAAAAAGGGGTCATCGTTTTGCAACAAAAGCGGAAAGCTTGGAAATATACAAGCAGGTATCTGGAATTCTCACCCTTTATTATGACACCAGAGACTTTCGCCATATCTATCCGTGGCATCATGCGGCAGGCGATTTTGTTGTGAAAATTGAGAACGGAAAGACTAAGGTCAAATTGACCACTGCCAGAAGATATGAACCGCTCATGACATTTCCGGAAGATGAGAACGTCAATCCAATAGTGGCCCTTATCTATTTTCTTCTGAACCTGACCGTCAAGATGAGGCTGGACAAACTGGATGGGACAGGAGAGGTGGCTTGGGCCGGAGACCTTTGTATGAGGCCAGTAATTGAAGGATTCTTCGAAGGCCTCCGGAGCATGGCGTCCGAGGGTAGATATCATCTGGGCAAAGCAGAAGATTTACTTGCCCTTCTGAAATCATTCACTCCGGCAGAGTTTTCGAGGCTCTATCATCGACTCTTAGAATTCTACCGGCAAGAAGATCCCTTTGACTTTGCAGTCACAAAAACAAATCTAGAAAACCACGCCAGGGCGCTTTTCAGGGTTATCCAAAGGTTTCGTGGATGAGGTCATCGAGGGAAGCGCTAATCGCTTTCGGAACCGAAATCAACAAGGATGCTTTCTCCGGATCGTCTTTACCCGCAGTGTTCAAGAGTTCCTTGGAGAGGGTGTAGAGATCCCTATAGACCCCGTCCAGATCAAAAACGGGATAAGTTTCCCCTTTTTTGAATTGCGCCTTGCCACAAACGCGCGCCTTCCCCTGGATCATGGTCGGGATGCCGTAGACCCGGCATGTGATGGGTCGGTGAGGATAAAGGGTGCAGTCCTGATTATCATCCAGAAGGGGGCATCGGATTCTTTCCCTTGCCATGATATAGGCCTGCATCTGTGGATCGCCTTCATGGGCCTGGAGCGTTTTTTCTAACCGCTTCAGGCCCTTTTCAGTTTCGTTACACCTCAGGAGGGCCGCCTTTCTTTCCTCATGGCCCAATTGGTCGAACGCCTGTTTGAGGTAGGCCGCCTCGATGAGAAACAGGCCAAACACCGCATAGCAGCAGTCCACGCAGTGGCGCTCGCATTTGATACATGCGCTGTGCGCTTTCTCCATTCCCCGGAAGGCCGCGTCTGCCTTGTCCACCAGGAGTTCGTAACTGCGCAACAGAGGGGTGATTTTCATCACTTGCGGTACGGCTCCAGTTTTTTCAGGAATTCAGGATGAACCTCAAAACCGAGTTCT
>JASFTV010000424.1:0-3143 GCA_050050615.1 Desulfobacteraceae bacterium | reverse complement strand
ATTCGTTGTGAACAAAAAAGAAACGATGGATCCCAGTTACTGAGGGGAGCATTTAATTGTTTACGGAGAAAGGTCCCTGCTGATGGTCCTTATTCATTCCATGTCAACTATTTTGTGCTTCCCTTAGTAAATCGACTGTTCCGAACAAAACCATTGAAGCCTTCAGGTCAAAGGTATCCATAACGTTCTTGGAAGATGCCAAGGGTAGTGAGTTCACCCTTTTGGAAAGACACTTTGCACCTTGACCCACAGAGACCTTTACCCTATATTACTCCCATAAAAAGCGCGGCAAAGCGCCCCGTCCGGAAGGGCGGGGGTGAATGCGCGTAGATTCACTTGATGAGACAAGGAGTTTCGGATCATGACCGAGAACACAGAAAAGAATCTTGCCTATGCCTTTGCAGCGGAATCCAAAGCCTATGTTCGAAATGAGGCTTTTGCCAGAAAGGCGGATCTGGAAGGTTATCCGGCCATTGCCCGTCTTTTTCGGGCGGTTTCAGAGGCGGAATCCGTGCATGCCCGCCGTTATCTCATGCTTATGCGAGGCAAGGTTAGATCAACGGAAGAGAATCTTGAAACGGCGTTTCGGAACGAAATCAAAGCGAATGTGGATGAATACCCGAAGCTGATCAAAGATGCGTCCGAAGAAGGGAAAGGAGGGGTACTAAAGGCCTTTTCGCAGGCGAGGGATGTTGAGAGCCGACACGCCGATCTCTACAAAAGGGCAATGAACAACATGCTTGCCGATCGCGAAACGGTTTACTATGTATGCCAGGTTTGTGGATACGTCAGCGAAGACGAAGCTCCCGAGAACTGCCCGATTTGCGGGGCCGTGAAGAATAAGTTCAAGGAGATTGTTTAGCCTGCGAGGCTGTGTCACAATCCTTTTTTGTCATTGCGAGCGACCAAAGGAAGCGTGGCAATCTATTTATTTCAAATGCTTTGTGAGATTGCCTCGGTCGTTCCCGCCTGCCTTAGCATTGCGGCGGGCAGGTCACTCCCTCGCAATGACATTACGACACAGTCTCCTGCGCGGGAATAAAGGTAATGGGGATTCCCCTTGGTGTAAAAAGGCGCGCTGGAACATAATATCTCTTGTGCTCTTTTAGAATTATAGAGAAAACACATTTTAGGTTTTTAGCTAGGTTATCGTATGGCTCGAGATTTTTACGAAATTCTGGGTGTCAAGAAGGATGCCTCTCAGGATGAGATCAAAAAGGCCTACAGAAAGCTGGCCAGAAAATGGCATCCGGATATCAATCCTGGAAACAAGGAGGGAGAGGAAAAATTCAAGGAGGTTTCCCGGGCCTATGAATGTCTTCGTGATAAGGAGAAACGAAAGCTCTACGATGAATTCGGCGAAGAGGGGCTCCAGGCAGGATTTGATGCGGAGAAGGCGAGAGAGTACAAGAAGTGGCGTGCGTATCAACAGGAAAGCTGGGGCACCGGTACAGGTGGCCAGCCATTCGGCCGATACACCAGCTACGAAGATGTCTTCGGCGATCTCTTTGGTTTCGGCAGGGAGGAGGCGGGTTTCAGGACCACAGCACCGATAAAGGGCCGGGATATCGAACATGAGATGACGATCGATCTGATTTCGGGTTTGAGGGGTTTTGAGACTGAACTGTCCATGCAAAAAGTGAAGGCCTGCTCCGACTGTCAGGGATCTGGAACGGATCCTAAATCTACCATGTCCACTTGTAGCACCTGCGGTGGTTCAGGGCGCCTGGATGTGGCCCAAGGGCCCATGCAGTTCACCAAGTCCTGCCCCCGCTGTAGGGGGCACGGCCAGGTAGGAAAGCCTTGCAGAACATGTGGCGGAAGCGGACAGGTTCTCGGTACCGAGAGGATCAAGGTGGTTATACCACAGGGGGTGAGGGAGGGCTCCAAAGTCCGCGTAGCGGGCAAGGGCGAGCCGGGTTTGAACGGCGGAGGGCCTGGAGACCTTTATCTGATCATCCACCTAAAACCGCATCCTGTACTGAGAAGGGAAGGAGACAACCTCTACATGGATGTGCCCGTGACTGTTCGCGAGGCCATGGCTGGCAGCACCATTAAGATCCCCACCTTTGATGGGGAGGTGAACCTTAAGGTTCCACCCGGAAGCCAGAGCGGGCAGATGCTGAAGTTGAGGGGAAAGGGCGCTGTGAACCCAAAGACGAAGCAGAAAGGGGATCTGATGGTGAAACTGATTGTCAAAGTCCCCAAAACCGATGATAAAGAAATCCTGGAAGCGGTGCAGAAGATGGACGGGCTTTACAAAGAGTCCGTCAGAAAGGGACTTCGGCTCTAGAGAGGCACTAATCCTCCCTTCCAAAATCTCTCTGGAGATGGCGCGCCAGGTCTTCCAGGATCTCGTCGAACTGCCTCCTCATCTCAAACATGGTCTGTCTCATTCTCAAGATAACTTCAACGCCCGGCAGGTTCACCCCCATGTCCTCAATGAGGATTTTGGCGAGACGCAGTTTTTCCAGTTCGGTAGAGGAAAAGAGCTTTGTTGGTGAGTCATCTCGGCAAATGGGGCAGAGGACCTCTTCCTCCTCCAGTTCGATAAGAAAACGCTCTTCGATTTCGAAGAATTCCACGACCTCACGGACTGTCCAGAACTCTTTGGTCATGGTGCTGATCCTCTCTAGGAGACATACCCAAACAGAATCGGTCTCTCCAAATCAAGGCCGAAATTGTCCTTGAATGAAGGACTTAACACATCGTAGAGGCTTTTACAAGCCCGATTCTGTATTTATGCTGATGGCGCATCCGTCATCAGAGCCTTAAGTTCTTCACCGTCGATCTTTTCTTTCTCAAGCAATATTTGCGCCCCTCTGTCCAGAATGGCCTTTTTGACCCGAAGGATGTCCGTGGCTTTTGCATATTGCTCGCTGATAATCGCCTTAATTTCGCTGTCGATCACTTCGGATGTGGCTTCGCTGTATTCTCCTGTGCTTTGCATGCCCGCTTCAAGAAACAGAGGCCTTTTTTCACGCGAGAAATAGACCTGGCCCACTTTGCTGCTCATGCCGTATTCCTTGACCATGCTCCGGGCAATATCGGTCGCCTTGGACAGATCAGTATGAGCCCCTGTGGAGATGTCGCCAAAGACAATTTCTTCAGCGGCCCGGCCCCCAAGAAGTGTGGTGATTTTG
>JASFTV010000423.1:0-3166 GCA_050050615.1 Desulfobacteraceae bacterium | reverse complement strand
CTCGGCGGAAAGGCAATGCGCCGGAGGCGGACGAGCGCCGTCCTTCGACCTTGCTCAGGACCGTGAGCCTGTCGAACGGCAGAACCCGCCCCTGCGAAAGCAGGGGTGATGCCTTGAGGGTGGATCAGGGTCGGGCGCAATGCATTGCTGTTTAGACAGGATTATGGTATTCTTTATGACTGTGTTCCATTGGATACCCTGAGGAAAAGGCAAGGCGCATGACAGAAAAAAAGGGTTGGCTTGGTGAACGTCCTTTACTTCATGACACAATCCTCATCATCCTTTTGTCCCTCCCCTTCATAAGCCCGCTTTTCAATTTTCACTGGATCATGGTGGGGGAGAGTATCGAACAGATTCTGAGACTTATCGAGCTGGACAGAGGCATTCGAGAGGGTATTCTCTACCCTCGATGGTTTGGCGACCTCGCCGGTGGATTTGGCTATCCCTATTTGATCTTTTACGCACCCCTCGTCTACTACGTTTCAGAGATGTTTCACCTGCTGGGGTTTGGTCTGCTGACTTCCCTAAAATGGATGATATATCTTGGTGTTCTCTTGTCAGGCATAGGCATGTTCCTCTTGGCGAGGGCCTTTTGGGGTCGCTACGGAGCCCTGGTTTCAGCGGTCGCCTACATCTATGTCCCGTATCGGATGGTGAATCTGTATATAAGAGGTGATTTTTCGGAAGCCTTTGCAATGGCTTTTCCGCCGCTTATCCTATATTTCTTCTACCGAATGCTAAGGGACAAAAGATCACAGTATATGGCAGGCGCTGTCCTATCCTATGCTGCACTTATTCTTACACACAATTGCACCGCCCTCATATTCTCCGGTTTCTTGCTCCTTTTCTTGGCATTCATTTCAATTCAGAACAAGAATTGGGAGGGTTTTCTCAGAGGGGTGCTTGCAATCATTTGGGCGCTTGGCATAAGTGCCATATTCTGGTTGCCTGCACTTGTGGAGAAAAAGTGGGTGAATATCCATCTCATTTACTCTGACGCCTCCCTCGATTTTCACAATAACTTCATAGAGCTATTTAGGCTGCTTTTACCAACGTGGACCTTTGAAGGCGGCTCGGGAGGCCGGGATCTGCCTTTTCAGATGGGCTGGCCCCATATCTTGCTAGCCTTTTTTTCGTCTTTGTATGTCATGAAACTGGAGGATTCCACCCGAAAAGATATGAGACAACTTGTGCTATTTTTTCTCTTGTGTACGCTTCTAGCCGTATTTCTTACGAATGGATCGTCGATTCTGCTGTGGGAGAACCTGCCGCTTATGAAGTATCTTCAGTTCCCATGGCGCTTCTTGACAGTGCTATCTTTGTTTGTGTCGTTTGTTTCCGGTGGTCTGTTTTCATATTTTGCAGGGACTCCCAGGCTCACACAAAAGATGTTCCAGACCGTCTTAGTGATCATCATCATACTGAGTAGCATTCAGTATTGTCGTGTTAAGGGGTATTACATTCTCCGTGAAGAGCAATTGACCCCAGCATTCGTAAAAGAGGATGGGGGCACAATATCAGCATGCAATACGAACGAAATGGATAAGATCACGGATTTCGGTGAATATATGCCGAAATCTGTCAAAAAGCTTCCTGACAAAATGCGTGCGGGCACGGTTTTCATCAACAAGGGAAAAGCAAGAATAGCGGCTGAAAAAGCGGGGATTCAAAACTACGAATTCAAGATTTTTGCCCAGGAAAAAACCGAGGTCATCGTCGGCTCATTCTATTATCCGAGTTGGGACGGCCGTATGGACGGTCAACCCATAGACCTTTTCACTGATGCCGAGGGTCTCATTCATCTAGAGGTCCCGGAAGGATTGCATGAAATCAAGGTCTTTTTTGGTGAAACAAAGGTTAGAAAAATAGTAAAATATCTTTCGTTCATAGCATTACTTGCTCTGTTTGCGTCATTGTTGGTGAGAAGATTTACTGTTTTGCGAAGTAAGTCCAGCCGGTGATAGGCTGAACACAGGAGGCATTACCTTTTGGACAAGTGGAAATTATCGTCGCATTCCTTAAGAGGAGAGTTAGAATTTGAGGCTTTATGGTTGACTCGCTGCGAGATTTTTTGAAGAAAAAGTATGTCAGAATGACCTGTGCGATCCTTGCTTTGATCGTCATCGGTCTAGCTATGGTTTGGGTGCGCACCCTTTATGGTTCTATTCAGGCCTATAAAAAGGGGGAAACCTATCTTAAAGAGAACCAATTCATTAGGGCGATTACCTTTTTCGATCGCTCCATGCGCTGGTATACGCCTCTTAATCCTTATGTTGAAAAATCCGCCGAACGTCTCTGGGAAATCGGGGAACGCGCTGAGCGAGATAGAGACATAAAGCTGGCTTTAATTGCCTTTCGCACCATAAGGGGCGCATTCATTGCCGCAAGTCATTTCACAACGCCCGGAAAGGCTTGGATCGAAAAAAGCGAATCCAGAATTACAAAGCTGGTGAGGAATGAGGTACAAGAAAGGGCGATGGGTGGAGATTCCAAGGCATCGAAGAACGTGATATCTCAAAGTCAAGAAAGCGCTCATCCCGATATCTTCTGGAGTGTCATTGTCGAGATAGGCTTTTTGGGCTGGGTCGGTTCGGTGATCGCTTTTATTGTACTTAGACTGAGGCCAACTGCAGAGTCAAAACGGTTCATTTCCCTAATCACACCCTGGGTACCCCTTGCCATCGTTTTTTTCGTCCTGTGGATCGTGGGGATGATCAAGGCTTAAGAGGAGCAAGTTCCGGTATGTCATCCCGCGGGCATGCAAACTCGAAAAGGGTCCAGCCTGCCTCGAACAAACCCTCTGCGGGGGTGGCCGGAAGCCCGCTCCTTTAGTTCCGGATTGTTTACCAGATCATGCCAGAATGGCTCACCCGGAAGGGCGGGGATGAATGGCATATAGTTTGAGCAGCGGCACTGAGTCAAGCGAGATATCCCAGACGGGTACAGGAATTTTTCCCTCTTGCTCGTACAGAGGCTGCGATTTGGTTTCCCAGAAAGTAACATAGGGGCGGCCAATGATGAACATGTAGTCTGCACCCTTTGGATCCATCACTGGACTGAATTCAATCTTTCGGGCTTGCCGCATATGCTTGAAAAAAAAGTCCGTAGGAGAGAGGGGGAAGTACACAGACCCTCCAGCACAACGTTTATTCAACTCCCTGAGGAC
>JASFTV010000422.1:0-3168 GCA_050050615.1 Desulfobacteraceae bacterium | reverse complement strand
ACCTGATTCTCATCAGCCATGACCATTTTGATCATTGTTCCCCGGAGGATGTCGCCAAAATCCAACATAGCGGTACGGTCATCATTACGGAAAGGGATTCGGCAAAAAAGCTCTCTGGGGATGTGAGGGTACTCAAGCCCGGGGAATCCCTCATCGTGGACGACGTCAAGATCGAGGCGAAGCCTTCCTACAACACGGACAAGGACTTTCACCCCCAAAAGGCCGGCTGGCTGGGCTTTGTCGTGGAGGTGGAGGGTGTGAGGATCTACCATGCCGGGGATGCGGATTTCATACCGGAAATGAAGGACTTGGAGGTGGATATCGCCCTTCTTCCTGTCTCCGGTACCTACGTCATGACCGCGGAACAAGCGGTGAAGGCGGCCCTCGCCATAAACCCCAAGGTGGCCATTCCCATGCATTACGGGGCGATTGTGGGCGACAAGGGCAATGCCGAGAATTTTAAAAAAGCCTTGGAAGGCAAAGTGGAGGTCCTTATTCTTTCAAAAGCGTGATCTGTTGCCGTCTCTGAAAAAATTCTAAATTAAACATAGACAAGCAATAATAAACTTAGCTTAATCAGTTTTAACTTAACCTTCCGCCTCTGGTGGAGGACCCGGATAGGTTCTGGCGATCCGGGGTCCAGAGGGGTCGGTATCTGTTGAATAATGATGCTCAGGGGGAATCACCTGATGCCTTCCGCTCTGATGGAGGAGGCTCACACCAAAACTAAGTCATAATATGTACAAATCGTTTAAGTCCTACTCCCCCAGGGCAGGATCAGGATCCTTTTACCCGCCTACGCAGAAAGCGACGGGCTTGCCCGTGGATGAATGCGAGGCAGGGTAATCCGCCGTAGCCCTTTGGGGCGAAGGCGGATATGCTTCGGCGGGTTCCGCCGGAGAATGTGGAGGCGCCGCGCGCTTGCGCGTGGGGCTACACTCCCGAGAAAGGGTCGGAGGCCGTTAGCGTCCCTGTTATTGTGAGATGGCTCTATTGACCTTCTCAGGAAGGTGAAGATAATACTCCCCTTCCTCCGTTTTTCCTCTCTTGAGGCAGCCGCTCCCGTAAATGCGGCATTTGATAGATAATTCCCGAAGGGCTACCTCGAGTTGCTCTTCTTGGAGATGAGCGCTTTGTATCAGTTTTAGAATCGCTCTGATCCGAAATCGATCCATCCCCACGCGGCTCCTTGAGAGCTGGTCCGGTAACCCGCCCTCCTTAACAACCAGCGCATGATCTATCAGGTGAATGGGATAACGGCAGGAGATTCTCAGCCACAGATCATAATCTTCGCACACGGGAAACGCTTCATCAAAAACCCCCACCTCGTCAAAAAGGGATCGCCTCACCATGACGGCAGATGGGCTCACAACACAGAGTTCGAGGGATGGCTCGAAGATATACCCCGAAGGCTTCAGATGTTTTCTTTTGGGGTTGACGCGCAAACCTCCCCTCATCCAAAGCTCCTGTGTCTGGCAAGCAACAGCGTCGGCATGGCGGGCAAAAAATCTGACCTGAAGGGCCAGCTTCTTCGGCAACCAGTAGTCATCTGAGTCGAGGAAAGCGATCAAAGGCGATCCTGACGCTCTTATCCCGGCGTTTCTCGCGGCTGAAACCCCGAGGTTGCGGGGATGGGAGAGATATTTGATGTGAGACTGGAATGGTGCCAAGGCACGGAAGGTTTCGTCCGTCGATCCGTCATCCACCACAAGGATCTCGTAGTCCGTGAATGTCTGGTAGAGCACAGATGAGATCGCCCGCCCCACCTGGCGGGCGCGGTTAAAAGTGGGAATAATGACACTGACCGCTGTCATGAGAGGAGATGCCAGATGAGGCTGAGCAAACCAGCCAAAAAGAGATTTGCCTCAAACAAGGTTTCTAGTCGGGTGCCCGGGTAAAGCCATCTTTTTTCATAAATGAGGATGCCCAGGGTTAAAGTTAGATAGCAGAGAAGAAGGAGATATGAAAATGGGCTCACAAGGCCGAAAACGGCCGCCGCAGCCAGTATGAGAGCGCCGACAAAGAGAACCCACTTCAAAAGAAGCAGGGTTCTCTTTTCTCCTAGGGTAATGGGTAGCGTTTCCGCACCGACGATGAGATCGCCCTGGACCTGGAATATGTCAAACATGGCGGACCTGACATAAACTACTGAAAATACGTATAAAAATGCTATAATGGACGCAATCCAGCCTGCCTTGAGGGGCTCTATCTGCGGGAGTAATGCGATGACCGCACCCCATGCAAGGGCCTCTGAGAGGGTTTTTGAGCCGGGGATATCCTTGATTTTTGTATACCGCCAGAGGTGTCGCCGCCTGATAGGGACGATGGGTATGCTGTATAGGGTGCCCAGAAAGCTCAGCGCAACCATAGCCAGGAATGTACCGGTCCCCAAAGCGTAGGCCAAGGCGAGGGCTCCTGAAATAGAAAAAAGACCTGTCAGAATCAACAACGTCCTGTGTTTCCTATAAAAATTGGCCAACTCCGGGTCGTTGTAAGTGCTGGCGCCCTTGTCGAGAAATCGATTCAGCACGCGCATTGCATAGATATAGAGGGAGGCGATAAAGGGGTGGAGGAGATCGGGCCTTCTGCCTGAGAGCGTGCTCGCAGCATAGGAGAGGGCAAATGCTCCAAGGGCCACGATGACATTGCACTGAAGAAGACGCCTCAAGGCATGCCTTGCCCATCTGGCCAGCACAGATTCTTTGAGGCTTCGTATGGCCTCGATTTCTCGAACCACATTCTTGATCATCCAGTTGGGTGTGGAAGCGCCTGCTGTGATGCCGATCACTTCCATGGAAGAGAGCTTCTCCTTGTCCAGGGCTTCTTCCGTTTCCACATGAAAGGTGGGAAGGCCGGTCGCCTCAGATACCTGAGCAAGTCGGCGGGTGTTGCCGCTATGATGGCCCCCCACCACCACGATCCCGTCCACGTGAGGCGCAAAAGATCGGACCTCCTCCTGTCGATTCTCGGTCGCCTCACAGATGGTGTCAAAGATCAGGGCGTCCGGAAAACGGTTCTTGATCGCTTTCACGATCGCCTCGTAGTTTTTCTTCTCCTGGGTCGTCTGGGCGACCACGATGAGTTTGTCTGTGGCGGGCAAATCGTCCACTTGATCCGGACGCGTTATCACGCAGGTCCTCTCATTCCCGTAGCCCACCAGACCGATAA
>JASFTV010000421.1:0-3197 GCA_050050615.1 Desulfobacteraceae bacterium | reverse complement strand
ATAAAATCGTGGGACGGTTTTATTGGAGGAGATGAGACTTGAGTGAAAAGATCAGTAAGATTGTGCTCGCCTATTCTGGAGGACTTGACACATCCGTGATTCTTTCGTGGCTCAAGGAGACGTACCAATGTCCTGTCATAGCCTATGCGGCTGATCTTGGCCAGGGGGACGAAGTAGAAGGTATAAAGGAGAAGGCAATAGCAACAGGCGCAGAAGATGTAATCATTGAAGACCTCAAGGAAGCGTTTGTGAGGGATTTTGTCTGGCCTGCCTTTAGGGCAAATGCTGTCTATGAATCCGGCTACCTTATGGGCACTTCCTTGGCGAGGCCGCTCATCGCTAGGAGACAGGTAGAGGTGGCGAAAAAGCTGGGCGCAGACGCCGTGAGCCATGGGGCCACAGGAAAAGGAAACGACCAGGTGAGGTTTGAACTGGCCTACATGGCCTTGGCACCGGACTTGAAGATCATTGCGCCGTGGAAGTTGTGGAATTTCAAGGGCAGGGAGGATCTCATAAGTTATGCCAAGGTCAGGAACATCAATATTCCTGTGACCAAAGAGAAACCTTATTCCTCCGACAGAAATCTTCTCCATACCAGTTTTGAAGGTGGGATCCTCGAGGATACTTGGAAAGAGCCTCCTAGAGACATTTTTGTGATGTCCGTCTCTCCGGAAAATGCACCGGATGAACCCACCTATATTGAGATCGATTTTAAGCAGGGCGATGCCGATGCGCTCGATGGCAAGCCTCTGTCGCCCGCCGACCTTCTTGCCCGGTTGAATGCGCTGGGTGGCGAAAACGGCATTGGCAGGGTGGACCTGGTTGAGAATCGATATGTGGGCATGAAGTCGAGAGGCGTCTATGAAACCCCGGGAGGAACGATCTTAAGATCAGCCCACCAGGCGATTGAGTCCATAACCATGGATCGAGAAGTGATGCACATCCGGGATGGGCTGGTTCCAAGGTATGCTGAGATGGTCTATTACGGCTACTGGTTTTCTCCTGAGAGAAGAATGCTCCAGACCCTCATGGATGAGGCCCAGAAGAATGTCACGGGGGTGGTCAGGTTGAAACTTTACAAAGGGAACTGCATAGTCGTGGGAAGGAAGTCTGAACGATCCCTTTACCATTCCGGGTTCGCAACCTTTGAAGAGGATGAAGTTTATAACCAGAAGGATGCGGAAGGTTTTATCCGACTGAACGCGCTTCGGCTCAAGATCGCCCATCTAATGAGAAGAAAATAATACGCTCATACCGATGTTTTGTCGGATCAGGTCGTCTGATCCCTCCAGTACTCCAGCACCCCGAGTGGGGGTGTCTGATTGACCAAAGCGGTGCATGCCATAATCGGATAACACATTAAGATTCGCTTTATTCCAAGGATTGCGCTATGGCTGAAAAGATTTGGGGAGGTCGTTTCCGGGAAGATCTGGATGAAGTTCTCGAGCGCTTTAACGCGTCCATCAGCTTTGACAACCGCCTTTATGCCCAGGATATCGAGGGGAGCATGGCCCACTGTCGGATGCTTGCCAAACAGGGGATTCTCAGCGATGAAGAGGCTACCCGGATCATGAATGCCCTGGTAGAGATAAAAAGAGAGATGGATAAAGGTGACTTCCGTTTTGATGAAGCCCATGAAGATATCCATACCCTTGTGGAAAAGGCCCTGGTAGACAAAATCGGGACGATTGGAGAAAAGATCCATACGGGCCGAAGCCGGAATGATCAAGTTTCTTTGGACGTACGCTTGTACGTCAGAGAGGCTACTGACCGGGTGATATCCTTGATCAAAGAGATGCAGAAAACGTTGCTTGATCTGGCCGAAGAGAATATGGATTTGATCGTTCCCGGCTACACCCACCTTCAGCGGGCACAACCGGTGCTCCTTTCGCACCACCACCTCGCATACTATGAGATGCTGAAAAGAGACAGGCAGCGGTTCAGCGAGAATCTGAAGCGAGTCAACATACTCCCTCTGGGGAGCGCTGCACTTGCAGGTACCACCTTTCACCTTGACCGAAAGATGGTGGCCAAGGAGTTGGGCTTTGATGGGGTGTGTGAGAACAGCATGGACGCCGTCAGTGATCGGGATTTTGTGCTGGAGTTCCTTTTCGCCTCTTCCCTGCTGATGATGCACCTGAGCCGTCTCAGCGAGGAACTGGTGCTCTGGTCAACAAAGGAGTTCGATTTTGTGACGCTGCCGGATGCCTTCTGCACGGGGAGCAGTATCATGCCTCAGAAGAAGAATCCGGATTTGTTGGAGCTCATAAGAGGAAAGACCGGCCGCACCTACGGAAACCTCATGGCCCTGCTCACCGCCATGAAGGGGCTCCCCCTAACGTACAACAAGGATATGCAGGAGGACAAGGAGAGCCTCTTCGATACCGTGGATACGGTGGAGCCCTGTTTGATCGTGCTCACACGACTGCTCAAGGAACTCTCGTTTAACAGGGAAGTGATGAAAAAGGCGGTTGATGAGGGGTATCTGGTTGCCACAGATTTGGCCGACTACCTGGTAAGAAAGGGGGTAACCTTTCGGCAGGCTCACGAGATTGTCGGGAAGATGATCCTTTCTGCCGTGGATCAGAACAAGGAGTTGCAGGAGCTTACCCTTAAAGAGATGAAGGGGTTTTCGAGGCAGATTGAGAAGGACGTCTACGATTGGCTTGATCCGGTCAAGTCCATCAGAAGAAGAAATCTTCCGGGCGGTACCGCACCCGCCATGGTCAACAGGAGCCTGAAAAAGGCGAGAAAGGAAATCGATTCTTGAACGATCGCCGATCGTGGATCCCACTGATTGTGTTAGGAATGTTTCTTGCCTCGCCCTCCTGCGGCAAAAAAGGCCCTCCGTTTTTGCCCCAGAAGGCGTTTGACATCGGCGTTGAGGATCTACAAGGTGAGTGGACAGAGGGTTACGCCCTGCTTAAAGGAAATGTTCGGGGCCATGAAGAACCAAAGCGCTTGGTCAAAGGTTCCCGGGTGTATTACGCACAATACCCGCTCGATAAGCCGCCTTGTGAGGGCTGCCCCATCGAATACCAAGGATATCGCGATCTTGGACCGGAGGTGATGACAGAGACAGGATTTTCTTGTAAGGTACCTGCCAGGATGAGAGGACAGGTCTATTTTTTCAAGGTGCACCTTGTGGGAAAGGACGGGGTGCTGGGGCCACCCTCAAAAACAGTTCAGGTCACGGT
>JASFTV010000420.1:0-3214 GCA_050050615.1 Desulfobacteraceae bacterium | reverse complement strand
TCGATCGCTCCTCCTTGCGGCGTATTGCTCCATACGCCTCACTCGTCGCTCCTCGGCGCCTTGCATCTAATACCTTGCTGGTGATCAGGGATACTGCATAACCTTTTGATTTCAGGCTTTATACCTAAATTAGACCGGTGGATTTGGGAATACCGGGAGATGGCTACATGCACTATGGCTGTTTGTATTTTTCCAGATATTCGCTCAGTCGCACCTTCCTGGCGGTGTTTTGGGAACTCATGTACCGCACCTTACCGAAAATGCGCCTTTCCGGACCCCACGGCCGATCATACCTTCCCAAAACCCAAAATATGCCGCTGTATGAGTTGGGGTCTCTCCCATCCAGAGCGTACTTGTTATTGAGTTCGATCATCACTTCCAGCGCATCTCTGGGTGTCGCCGTCCATTCCAGGATCTTCTTGCCCCAGAGCATACGGAGATAATTATGGATCTGTCCCTCCTGGAGTAACTGATTTTGTGCGGCATTCCAGAGCGGATCATGGGTTTCGGCGCTTTCAAATTGTTCCAGAGCATAAGCATAGGGTCTTTTGTCCTTTTCGTGATCCTTCAGGGTTTTCAGCGCCCACCCGGGCAGAGATTCATAGCGATTATAATCATCTCTCTGCCAACACATGTTGTAGCCCACTTCCCGCCACGTAACCAGTTCGTCCAGAAAAGCCTCGGCCGCTTCACTTACGCCCCACCATCCACTTCGACCACCTGTTGGCTTCTTTGAGAGGTGATCCACAGACCAGTCTTCTTTTCCCATGAGTTGACCAAAAACCTGATGCACAGAGATATGGCCGAAATGCAGATAGGGCGAGAGCCCGCTTGTCCCATCCTCATCAGGATGGTTCCGGTTTTCCGGGTAAAGAGGAAGCCGATTTTGCACAAACCCCTTCATGACCCGCTCGGCCTCTCGGGGCCCGCCGCGAGTATCGACAACACCCACGGTATGGTCAATCGGAACGGAGCCCAAAGCTTTCGGGTCTCCTTTGAGAAGTGCTGCTGAGGCAATGGGCCAACGCTTTGTGATTTCCTTTGGGAGGGAGGCTAGTGAAGGCAGCTTCGCCCCCTTAAGGGGATCCGCCTTTGGCACCCCCTTAAAATGGGTGAGCAGTTCCTTCTGGAGGAATCTCCTGAAGGCATAGGCCGTGGGATAGACCTTGTCCGCCGCCCTCAGGGGAAGCAGTCCGTTGGAATCCACCTGTTCCACAAGGATGGGTGACTTTCGAGCGGCAGATTTCACCATTCTTGGGATGAAAAAAGCGGGAAAGTCATCCGTAACCACCACGCAGGACTTTTCAGCAAGCGCAGCGAGGAGGCCCTTGTCCGTGTCATGGCCGGGCTCCACATAGGGATAGTAAAGCGCATTGGTTTTCTTGAAGCGCTGTGCGTTATCGGCCATGCCATCCAGGATAAAGCGGTGCAACCGGTCGCTCGCCCACTGATACCCACAACGCAGCGCCTCAAAGACCACAAGCGGCTTTTTGAGCTCAACGGCCCACTCCACAGCCCTTTGAAGGCTAAAGTTCCAGGAGGTCCGGCGAAAGGTGGTAACCCAATAGAGGACGTAATCACGGTTCGGATTCACCGGGGCGTCGTTGGCTTGACGGATGCGAATAGGGGGAACGGTACTCATGATTATCTCCGTAATTCAAGATGCTCGATGCTGGTATCTGGAGGCAGTGGCTTTACCAAGATGACATCCAGTTGCTTCATTTTTTCGAGCATCTTTCTATAACCCCTGGAGTCTATTAAACCGGATCTTTGAAAGACCCAATGGCAACGTTGTCTAGACACGTGAGCACAAAGCAGGAATCTATCACGAAAAAGCGAAATAGGGAAAGCACGAAATAGAAGATCGTTTCAGTTTTTGATTGCTAGTGCTGTTGGGGGTTGATATATTCTCACCATCTTTTTAGGGACTGGCTATTGGGGGGCTTATGAAAGAAAAGATCCGTTTGGGCGTCAGCACGTGCCTGCTCGGAGAGCAGGTCCGATACGATGGCGGGCACAAATGGGATCGGTTCTTGACGGACACCCTCGGGCAGTATGTAGAGTACGTGCCTGTATGCCCAGAGGTTGAGTGTGGTCTGGGCGTCCCCCGCGAAGCGATGCATCTCGTGGGTGATCCTGAATCCCCCCGTCTTATTACCAGGCACACGAACAGGGATTTTACGGAACAGATGGTCCGATGGGCCAGAAAGAAAGTGAAGGAGCTGGAAAAGGAGCATCTTTGCGGCTTTATCTTTAAGAGCGATTCCCCCAGCAGCGGCATGGAGCGAGTCAAGGTGTACAGCGACAAAGGCATGCCCGTGAAGAAAGGTGTAGGGATGTTCGCAAGGGTTTTCATGGAGCACTTTCCACGGATTCCAGTTGAAGAAGAGGGGCGCCTTCATGACCCCAAGCTGCGAGAGAACTTCATTGAAAGTATCTTTGCCCTGAAGCGCTGGCGAGAGACCCTTAAGGGAAGGAGAATCTTAGGCGATCTGGTCAATTTTCATACCCAGAACAAAATGCTGCTTCTCTCCCACAGCGAAAAACACCACCGATTGATGGGGAAAATCGTGGCTCGCGGCAAGGCGGTCCCCTTAGATGAACTCTATGGAGAATACGAGGGCCTGCTCATGGAGGCCCTGAAGTTGAAGACGACAATCAAGAAGAACGTCAATGTTCTTCAACACATGATGGGCTATTTCAAGAAAGACCTCACTTCAGACGAGAAGCAGGAACTTCTCGAAGTTCTGGAAGAGTACCGGAAGGGCTATGTTCCTCTTATCGTGCCTGTCACCCTCATCAATCATTACGTCAGGAAATACGACCAGCCCTATCTCAAACAGCAAACCTATCTGAATCCCCACCCTATGGCTTTACAGCTTCGAAACCATGTGTAACAGGATGGCTCTAGGCATTAGGCATAAGGCGTAAGCTCTGAGGCAAGGGGCGCAAGGTTTAAAGTGATACGCGTGTTCTAAAGGTTCCTGCCTAGGACCATGAGCCATGAGCCTTGGGCCTATTCTATTCGTCTATGATGCTCTCCCTGAGGGCCTTCGGGCTAGGCACCGGTATGGGCATGCAGCAATCTTTTTCAGGGTTGTACATGAGCCGATAGGATGTTCCCCGGTTCCCTTCCTTGTACATATAATCCCAGCCCCTTACGAAGTATGGGCATTCATCATTAAAGCAGATGTACAAGAAATCGTTATCCCAT
>JASFTV010000419.1:0-3223 GCA_050050615.1 Desulfobacteraceae bacterium | reverse complement strand
ACTTTCAGGACCACAAGCACCTATCTCCTGGGACAGTTCTTTTTGAAAAGAAGGGGGGATGATCCTGATTTTACCTTCAAGGGGCTGATCGATATCTATCGGGATGTCAACATGGTCAACAAGGGAATGGGCGACCGGATCCGAGCCATGGCGGGCAAAGACGCCAGCATTAATGCCCTCATCGTCCTCGACATGTTTGCCTTGGACATCCCCCTGTCCATTGACGATCAGATCAAGGATTTGGAGCCCTTTTTTTCCCCCTATTTCCAGTAAGGGAGGATTTGCGGAAGGGGCGTGGGCGTAGGGGTGGGAAGGGCCATGGGGGGGCCGAGAACAAGGGGGATCATGTGTCCGGATCCTCACCGTTCTTGCAGGCCTTGTGAATATCGATGATTTTCTTGCCCCGGATGTAGTCCGTGGTTTCATATGTGGTAATGGAATCCAGCTTGGTGGTGATCTCCTTCATCCTGTTCAGCTGCTTTTTCAGTTCCCGGGCCGTGTCACTGTCCGGGTCCTTATCTAAGATCTCATCGACAAGGTAAAAGGCGAACTGGAGGGGCTGGTTTAGTTCGTGACAGGCGGCCCCGGCCGTCTCCAGCACACCTTGGACCTTTTCCCTTTGGAGCTTTTCCTCCTCGGCGCGCCTGCGAGCCGTGATATCTCGCGTCATGGCGATGTGGCATTTCTCATCGCCGTAGTCGATCAGTTCTGCCGACCAGAGCATGTGGCGGATCTCTCCGGACTTCATTCGGAATTGCACTTCCACGTCGCGTATGACGCCTTCTTCCTGCACCCTCTTTGCAATCTCGTCGCGCTGGTGCGGATCTACCCAGATCCCCAGTTCACTGGAGGTCCGGCCTATGACCTCTTCGCGCGTGTAGCCGGTGGCGCGCAAAAAGGCCTCGTTCACATCTATATAAAACCCGTCTTCCAGGGTGCTCAGGACGAACCATTCGGGGCTGGAGCGGAAGGCTTTGTGGAATTTCTCCTCAGAGAGGCGCAAGGCTTCCTTGGCCCGCTCGCCCTCGGTGTTGTCCATGAAATATCCGAGGGAGGCTTTTTTCCCCTTAAACTGAACGGAGGTGACCGATTCAATGATCCACTTCATCTCCCGGGTCCGATCCAAGGCCCGGTAGAGATAGGGCGCGGAACGCTTGCCTTTCAGCATATTGATGGCGTTCTCTTTCACCATGTCCCAGTCGTCGGGATGAACAATCTCTTGTGGAGACATGTTGAGAAGCTCTTCCTCGTAATAGCCCGAGATTTCCTGGAACTCGGGATTGACGTATACAAGCATCCCGTCCTGTACGATGTAGATGCCGATGGGAGAGTTCAAAAAGATGTCCGTGAAGGATTCGGCTTCAACTCCGGTCAGGGCCTCGGAAGTTTTCAGGGTCAAAGAGCGCTGGCCTTTTTCGGCCATCTCGTTGATTAACTTAATTGCTTTGGTTGCTCCGTCTTCCGTTCGCATGGTGCATATCCTCTGGTAGACAGGCGGCATTATATCGGAAAGCGCCCATTTTTGCCACCTGACCATTAAGCTGTTCAATTATTTGGTTATTTTTCAAAAATGCCCCTGTCCTGAAACGTTAAACATCTCCTGCAAATCCAGGTCTTTGTCAAGTCAAAATATGGGGATGAAGACCCCCGGTAAGGCTCCGGCTTCCCCTCCGTGATCAACATATGCTATGATGACGCTCAAAACAGCGCAATCTGCGTCTGTCCCGAGTCCGAACATTGCCCATGAAGGCCGGGGGAAGCAGGCGGAAAGCCGAGGCGCGGGGGTCAATTGACGAAGATCACCCAGGAGCCAGGACCTGAGACGGTGATGAAGAGGCCCTCCGATCATTTCGGTCACGCACAAGCCCTTGGCCAAAAAGGAAGTCCAGCAAATGGTCCAGTCGGCGGTGGGCGTTTGAGAGAGATCTCAGAGCGCCACCCAAGCCGAATGTTTTTCACATTTGAGGCAGGACGCCTTTCATGATCGGGCAACAAATACAGACTTTCGTCACTGCCAAGCCGGTATTGGCCGTTTCGGTCTCATTCCTGGGCACACTCCTCATCATCGCCAGCCACAAGAGACCCAATCTGAGGGAGTCCTGTACCCTTGTCATTGCCATAGTCAAGTTCAGCATCATCTGTTCCATGATCCCTCTGGTTCTGGAGCAGAGGTATGAAACCTACACCCTGGTAGACGTGCTGCCGGGCGTCGGTATCGCCTTCACGGCCGATCCCCTGGGCGTAATCTTCGCCCTGTTGGCCTCCTCTCTTTGGATTGTCACTTCCATATATTCCATCGGGTACATGCGACCTTTGGGAGAGCATTCCCAAACCCGCTATTTCTCCTATTTCTCCCTCGCCCTGTCCTCGGCCATCGGAGTCGCCTTTGCAGCGAATCTTCTCACCATGTACCTCTTTTATGAGATGCTGTCTCTGTCCACCTATTCCCTGGTTACCCACCATCAGGACCCCGAAGCCCGATTTGGAGGGAGGAAATACCTGACCTACCTCATGGGCACCTCCATAGGCCTGCTCCTCCCAGCCATCATTTTTACCTATACGTACACGGGAACACTGAACTTTTCGAACCAGGGCATTCTAACGGGCGCTGCTTCGGACACGGTGCTTTTCATCCTTTTCTGGTTCTACCTCCTGGGTATCGGTAAAGCGGCCATCATGCCGGTCCATTCATGGTTGCCTTCCGCCATGGTGGCCCCCACTCCGGTGAGTGCGCTGCTCCATGCGGTGGCCGTGGTCAAAGCGGGTGTTTTCTGTGTGCTGAGAATTATCTTTCACGTCTACGGCGTAGACCTCATGCATGATCTACACCTGGGGGTCATGACCGTCTATTTTGTTTCCGTGACGATCATTGTGGGCTCCATATTTGCCCTGGCCCAGGACAATCTGAAGGCCAGGCTTGCCTATTCAACGGTCGCCCAACTTTCTTACATTGTGCTGGGGGCGGCACTGCTCTCCATTCGGGGAATGACCGGTGGCGTCATCCATATGGTCATGCACGGCTTTGGCAAGATTACGCTCTTCTTTTGCGCCGGCGCCATCCTGGTCGCAACGGGCAAAAAAAATATCAGCGAGATGAAGGGACTGGGGAAGAAAATGCCTGTGACCATGACGGCATTCTTTATCGGATCTCTGAGTATCATCGGCCTGCCCCCACTGGGAGGATTCATAAGCAAGTGGAATCTTGTGCTGGGTTCTCTTGAGG
>JASFTV010000418.1:0-3289 GCA_050050615.1 Desulfobacteraceae bacterium | reverse complement strand
CCCAATCAATTCGAACAGATGATCAAAGCAACAGGCTGAACCATGCATGCTTGGAAGCCTGAAACGCGCACAGAACTTGAACGCAACCGTAGGATGAACGCCCTTAGGAGGACAAAGAGATGGATTCACCATTGATACCGGAAGGTGTGAAGAGATGTTCCCCCTGGACCTTTTTGTTCTGGACTCTCCCGTGGCTGGGCCTGCTGGCCTACGGAGGCGTGAGCGTCTTTCTCTGTCTCTTCTTGGGGCTTAACCAGACCAACATGAGCAATATATTCGCCTTTGCCTTGTGGATCGTTTTTGATCTTGCGGTGATTGCCCTTGGCGCAGGCGCCTTCTTTACAGGATTTCTCACTTACATCATCGGGAAAAAGGAACTGAAGGATATCATCAATGCAGCCGTCATCATCGGCTTCATCTGCTACTCGGGTGCCATCGCCATGCTGGGCATCGATATTGGTCAACCCATCCGAGGGTGGTTCATCTTCTGGCATGCCAATGTCCACTCCATGTTGACCGAGGTGACCTTCTGTATCACGGCCTATCTGGGCGTTCTGGCGATTGAATATTTGCCGCTTATCCTCCAGAACAGAAAACTGGATGAGGTCAAGGAATTCCACTTTTTCAGGCACAATCTGCATCATATCATGGCCCTTTTCGCGGCAACCGGCACCTTCCTCTCCTTCTTCCACCAAGGATCTCTGGGAGGCATGTTCGGGGTCATGTACGCAAGGCCCTTTGCGAGCAGATGGGAGTTCTACATCTGGCCGACGACCTTTTTCCTCTTTGTCTTGTCCTCCATTGCGGCAGGCCCTTCCTTCACCATTCTTTGTACCAAACTGACCGAACTCATTACGCGCAAAAAACTGGTCCCTGATGGCGCGGTGCAGCTTCTGGCAAAGATATCCGGATGGCTGCTGGCCTTCTACATGGTCTTAAAGATCGCCGATACCCTGGCCTGGATGTACGGCGTGGTTCCCAGGGCTGGGCTCTCCTTTATGGACTTTTACAGGGAGGGACCGTACGGTGCCTGGCTTGTGGCAACGGAGATCGTGGTGTGCGGGATCATCCCTGCCCTCATCCTGATTACGCCCAAAGCGAGGATGAGCCAGGGTTTGATGATTTTGGCGTGCCTGTTGAACTGCACCGGCATTGTGCTGAATCGCTTCGTTTTTATCGTCGTCACCTTGGCGATACCGGTGATGCCCTTTGACAGATTCTGGAGCTACCTGCCCACCTGGCAGGAGTGGGGGATTGCCCTGGCAATCTTTGGGTACGGGTTCCTGCTCTATTCGGCCTCTTACAGGTATCTGCCTGTTTTTCCAAAGGAAAGGGAGCTAAATCCGGCCATCTATTCATGAAAGGTGGCGCGTCACGATTTGAAGGCAATAACTTGATCGAAAATCATAGGGGGAGGGTCCTCACGGATGGCCTTTTCCCCGTAGAAGCGTGACAGTGTCACAAGGAGAGAAGGCATGACCCCATTTTCTTTTGAGTGGCAATGGAATATCGATTATTTCATCTTCATGGGTTTTCTATATCTCGCTCTGGTGGCAGCCGGATGCGGACTGGCCATCGTTTACATAAGGACGTGGCTCAACGTGGACAAAGAAGAGAAAGGAGAGGCTGAGGAGCCCACGGAGATTCCCTCCCGGTCCAAGTACTCGGAGTACTGATCTATGCTAAGCCCCTTGACTTTCTTCTAAGGAGGGAGGTCCCCCGTTCATAAATGGCCTAGACGCTGATATTTCGATCTATCGAAAGAACAAAGGCCGCTCAAATCCCCCCCCGCCCCCCTTTACAAAAGGGGGGAGTCGAAAAGCCTCCCATTTGGTAAAGGGGAGTCAGGAGACTCTCCAAAAAGCCGCCTCCCCTCGAACCTGTGTCACAATTCCCTTTTTGGCCTTACCTGTCATTTCGACCCCGCCAAAGGCATGGGAGAAATCTTGGGATACTCGTCACTTACAGATTCAAGATTCCTCGCCCCGCTCCTAAGCGGGACTCGGAATGACATTATGACACAGTCTCCTTCCCCCTTTCAGCCTTCCTGGCCGTAGCTACTGCGGTGAAGTAGGCCGAGGGCGAGGAATTTGTTTACAGGCCTCCGCACCTGCCGGATTCTGGAGGGAACCCAGCTAAATCCATACAACGGTGTCTCTTTTCCAGTGCTCACTATCCTGATGGGGATAGTCCAGGTTGTAATGCAGCCCCCTGCTTTCCTTCCTCAAGGATGCACAGGTGATGATCAACTCCGCCACCTGAGCCAGATTTCTCAGCTCAAGCAAATCCCTGGTCACAATGAAATCCCAATAGTATTCCTTTATCTCCTCCTGGATGATCTGGACACGGCTCTTGGCCCGCTCAAGGCGCTTGTTGGTCCTGACAATGCCCACATAATTCCACATAAATCGTCTTATCTCATCCCAGTTGTGAGAAACCACAACGGATTCCTCGCTGTCCGTAGCACTGCCCGGATCCCATGCGGGCGCCTTGGTGAAACGAATATGCCGGTTGTTCGCAATATCTTGAGATGACCTTTGTGAGGCACTCTTCGCGAACACCAACGCTTCGAGCAAGGAGTTGCTGGCAAGCCGGTTGGCCCCATGCAGGCCGGTACACGCCACCTCTCCGATCGCATAAAGGTTATGGATGTTTGTAAGGCCGTTTTCATCCGTCAAAAGGCCGCCGCACATGTAATGGGCAGCGGGTACAACGGGTATGGGCTGTTTCGTGATATCTATCTGATATTTCAGGCAGGTCTCGTAAATGTGAGGGAATCTCTCTTTGATAAACGCTGCCGGCCTGTGGCTGATATCCAGGTAGACGCAATCGTCCCCACTCTTCTTCAGTTCCAGGTCGATGGACCGGGCCACGGTATCCCTGAAAGCGAGATCTTTGAGAGAATGGTACTTTTCCATGAACCGGTTTCCTTTCCTGTCCACCAGGATCCCCCCTTCACCCCTGACCGCCTCAGATATGAGAAAGCTTTTGGCCATCGGGTGGAAAAGGCAGGTGGGGTGGAATTGGACAAACTCCATGTTGGCCACCTTGACCCCCGCGCGATAACCCATAGCCACGCCATCCCCGGAGGCGATATCAGGGTTGCTGGTGTAAAGGTAGACCTTGCCAGCGCCCCCGCTGGCCAGCACGGTTACTCTCGCAAGGAAGGTGATCACGCGGTTTTCGTTGACGTCCAGGACATAGGCCCCCCAGCAGGTCTCCCTGGTTTCAGCAGCCACAATACCTCTTTTGATCATTTTCGATTTCGTGATCAGGTCTATGGCCATAT
>JASFTV010000417.1:0-3292 GCA_050050615.1 Desulfobacteraceae bacterium | reverse complement strand
GCCTTTACGCCAGATCTCGTTATCCAGAAACCCCTTGTAGTATGCCAGAAAACGACCTTCAGATCTATCCAGGTCTATAGGTTTGCCTCCCTTATCCATCCTGGTCTGATAGATCTCAAGAAGCGTCCCATCTTTCTCGATAAGGGTCTTCACAACAACCCCTCCCAAAAGGATTACCTTGCCTCGATAGCGAGATGGATCTTTCAGCAATTCAACAAAGGTAACTTCCGGGTCCACTGCTTCAAGGGTCTCTTTTGAAATCACGTGGGCACAACCAGCCAACATGAAAATGATGAGGCTCATCAATGTTCTCATTACTTTCATGCGCTCACTCCCATGGGATCATGCATTTGAGCCGATTCAATTTTAAGTCGGAATTTAAGAACCACTGAAAAGATAACGCTCCAGCTGTCAAAAATCAATCTGCTCATGACCCCTGTGTTGTAACACAAATAACGTGACAACCTTCAATCGCAGCGGGGGGCCGTCGGCATTGGTCGTCCAGACCGCAGCGACACGCCCACGGCCCTGAGCAAAGTCGAAAGGGCCGCCCTCCCTCGCTGCCCTTTTTTGCATAGTCCTTCCCGGAAACCTCTCGTTTTTGATAAAGAGACCCCCACGGACTACTCATTGGCCATGAAAGGGCCTTTTGCAAAATTCTAACGGGACACTGCGGAAGGGTGCCAAATTTTTGCCAGCCGCACGGAGGAGGCCCTTGCGAATTTGAATTGTGGCATGCGGCGAGACCTATCGACGGGCTGTGGTGGAGTCGCTCAGCCGGGGAACATCACTGAATCCAAACTCGATTGGGAAGCTAGATATAGAGGGATCGGCGCTTTTTTTGTTGCCGCCCCACAATGACGCCGATGAGCAAACCGCACAGAAGCACCAGAGCACCTGTGGCAAACCATTTATTGATTTGGGAAGATCTCAGTTTCTCGTTTTCAGCGGACAGTTCTTGAAGCTCAGTCTGAGTTCTTTCCAGTGTGCTTTGGGTCGATGCATGTACGGCTTTCAGCTTCAAATAGCCTTCCGCCCCCTTTCTGAGCGCTTCATGTTTCTTCTCCAACTCACCAAGGGCGTCAACATTTCGTTGCAGGTCTCTGTCGAGCTTCTGCCGGTTGCGGACGGCTTCAACCAACCTGCCCTCGATGTAGTTCAACTTCTCTTGAAGGGCGGTATTTTCTTCCTTCAGCGACTTGGCCTGCATTTCCCATGGCACGCGATTCATCAGATAGCGGCCCATAACCCAGCCCTCTTTACTACTCTCATCATTTTCCACAACGCGAATTAAGCTCCAATCACCTTGTGTGTCCAAGATCTCTACAGCTTGACCCGAGCTGAGTACTGCGAGGATCTTGTTTTCAACACTCGGACCTGTTCGAAGAGTGATCTTCAAGACATCGGATACATAGGCCTCTGTTGCCCAACCCGACTGGCCCATCAGACAGGCCCCTAAAAGAAAGGCCAAAGCAAAACGAAATCTGTTCATCTCTTTTTGTGCCCCCCTGGCTTCCTGCCCGGCAGAATTCACCTCTTGCCCTGGGTTAGCCCCTAAAGCTTGGAAGAATTATCCGCCGAGGAAGTCAACGCGCTCCCTGATGCACGCGATGAGCTGCTCAAGCTCTTTCTGCTTCAATTTTACCAGAAAACTCAGATCAATATCTGTTTTCAAGAGGTCCAGGATAATCTCAACAAGCCTCTTCTTTGTCATAACCTTTCCATATACTACAAATCTATTGAACATGGCAAACCCTGATCCACCATAAAGGCATCATCTGGGGAGCTCGTCCGTTTTTGTCGGGTCACGATGGATGATGAGGCGGTCCCCCGGATGGATAGGACTATCTATGTCAAGCTGGTTCGAGATAATGAGTGATGCCAGGGGAATGCCAAACCTTTCAGCAATTGAAGAAAGATTATCTCCTTTTTGGACGACGTAAATACGGCCCTTTTGGGCTGCAGTAAACTTGTTTACAAGCACTTGATATCGCTCACGAAAACCTGCTGAAGCGCCTTTAGGAATATGAATTTTGTGACTTCCCGGAGCCAGGTAATATCCCCGGATTTCTGGATTAAGATCTTTGATCACTTTAAAGTGGGTTTTCGCTGCCTGAGCGAGGATTCGTATCGGAGTCTCTTGGAAACAATCGACCAGAACCGAATCGAATTCTAATGGGGGGTAGTATTGCTGATCCGAGAGTTTGAAGCCGTATCTTACAGGGTCTGAAAGAATCAATTTGACGGAAAGAATCCGAAATATGAATCGCTGTGTCTCAAGGGGGAGATACAGATTGTAGTAGTCTCTGGTTCCTTGTTCCAGGATTTCCGCCCTAAGCCCATCTTCACCCATATTGAAGGCAGCGGCTGTTAGAGTCCATGATCCAAAAATCTGGTGAAGCTCCTTGATATAACGGATCGCTGCCTTGGTGGATGCAAAGAGATTCCGCCTCTCGTCGATGCGAGAGTTGATAACGAGACCGTATTTTTGTCCGGTGGACCGCCTGAATTGCCAGAACCCTATGGCTCCCTTTTGTGAGCCGACATGGGGGCGAAGGGCGCTTTCAGCAATAGCAATATACTTGATATCAGCTGGCATGCGGCTCTCTCTTAGGATTCGCTCGATATGCGGCAGATAACGGCGAGAGCGTTTTAACCAGAGGATCACCTGGGGACGATCCCACAAAGTGAGGAGTAATTCTTTTTCGAATCGTTCCCGAATCTCCGGCACTTCCATCGGGACACGCTCGCCACAAAACTCCAAAGGTTTGCTGATCTCAAGAGAGGAAATTAATGATGGAAAATCAGCTGGTTCGAGAGATGCCCCGCTAACGGTTGCAGGGAAGAGAAGCCCTAAAAAAATGAGAAGCTTTTGCCATCTCATGTTTCACGCCTCCTTTTTGCCTATCCTATTTTTATGAAAGTGATTTGCAAGCGAAAAACACTCGGGAAAGCGCCCATGATCGATGGCTGCATGGTGGAAGGGGGGCTGGCTCCTCAAAATGACCCTATGATGGGCTTGGTCTGCGACAAAATGAGCATGGAGGGTGATCAAAAAAAATTGCTTGTTTTCCTACATTTTTGTATTTTTTGAGCGTGCCCGGTTATCGGCCGTCTGTAACTCAATGGAGCAAAAGCTTTGGGAACCTCCGAACGCATTTTTGGATACAAAGCCAAAAAGTATGGCATCAACCAAACCAGTATAAGTGATTCTTCCCTTCTTGGCTTCACCTGGTTGGACTATCCCTGCAAATCTTCCAGAGTACCCTGACTTCAAGGAACTTTTACTGAT
>JASFTV010000416.1:0-3297 GCA_050050615.1 Desulfobacteraceae bacterium | reverse complement strand
TGTCTGGTGACACCATAAGCAACCGCGATAGTGATCATCACCTGAAGAGCGCCTCCTAGGAAAACAAATCTCTTGATTTTGAGGAGGTTTTCTAATGAGAACTCGATGCCGATGGTGAAGAGCAGTAAGACCACCCCAATTTCAGCGAGGATCTCCACCTGATTTTGAGCGCTAATCAGACCCAAACCATGAGGCCCAACAAGAACGCCCGTCAGCAGGAAACCGACAATGGTGGCCACTCGGATTCGATGGCAGACGAAGAGGACCGCTATAGCAAGCCCGAAGATCAACAGGATGTCCTTCAAAAGGGGTATTTCCATTTCTTTTACCTTGGGCTGGAGGTGTTAGGCGAATCTCAATTCGCACCGCGGCACTTCATGTAAAGATTCCCTATACGATTTGAGCTTAATCCCGACTCATGCTTCTTGTGGCATCTTTATCTTTTACCACATACCTTACGATGATCTTATCTTTCGAGCCAGATGCAACTCTTAGGGATGCAGGATTGAGGGCGAGTCTTACCGTGATCGTCCCGGATTCTTTGATGTTTTCCAGCGTGACTTTTTCTGTATAAATGGTTGAGATTTTATCCAGTATGCGCTTGCTTCCCACGACCTGGACTCTCTCAGGATCAAGCGTCGCCTCGGCAATGTTGATATTTTCTGGCAATTTCCCGGCCCAGTCTACCTGTACGGGCAACTCCTTCTTAATGGGAATGTCGAGAGCCACTCGGACCGTCTCGGTTTTGATGTCTTTTAGAAAAACGCCGGGCGGGAGCGAAACGTTGTCCGGGGTGATATTAAGCGTGTTGTTACCGACGACACCTTTGCTAAGATCTAACATCACCTTGACCTGCTCGGGACGAAGCGACCTTAGAAGTGTGCCTGACCCGCTCAGCTCAAGAGTAACGGCATTTGTAGACGTGCTCAATATTTCCATTTCGGAATTACGATTCGTGTACTCAATGGGAATGTCAAGGGTAATCCTGGTATGCCGACCTTTGGCAAAGCTGAACCACACGCCCGAAATGAATATAAAAGAGACCAGCGCCGCTATCCCAAGCTCAAGTTTCTCTTTTCTTATCCTACCCCATTGTTTTGAGGAAATGCCCACATGCTCCTCTAATATTTCTGAAAGCTTCTCTCTTCCTCTAACAACCTGAATATTGGTGCCTTTAGCCACAGACACCCTTTTTCTCTCCTCTGACACGATGATGACCAAGGCATCTGTACTTTCGGCCAGACCGGCGGCAGCCCTATGGCGGGTCCCGTAGTCGGAAGGGAGATCTTCACGATGGGAGAGAGGAAGAACAACCCCGACCTCGGTGACCTGATCTCCTTGCACAATGGCTGCACCATCATGGACGGGGTTGTCGTGCCAGAATATACTCAGGATCATTTCGCGGGATACCACTCCCTGCCAGGGGATGCCGCTGTGGGCCGCCTCTGTGAGATCTTCGTTTCCGGGAAGAACAATCAGAGCGCCGACACCTTTTCGAGCGAGTTCAAAGACACTTTCGACGATGATTTCTATGGGCGTACGGGCTGCGCTGCGGGGGAATCCCCAAAAAATGGATTTTAGGTTCCGTGCCTGCAACACTGAACGGATCTCGTTTCGGAAAACAACGATGATAATTAGAGCGGCAACTGCGGTGATTCCCTGGATCGCCCAACTGGTGACAATCAGCCCCAAAGAGACAGATATCCTCTGGAAAAACCAGAGCAGTGCGATTCCTATCAATATTCGAAAGACGTTGGTTCCCCTGAAAAGCACATAAAGCCGGAACAAAAGATACCCGCTTAAAGCGATATCAAAAACATCCTGCCAGCGAATACTTGAAAGAAAGAGGAAAAGCTTGTCCATGGTCAATCAATCCGTGATGCTGAATCTTAAGATTTCGTGAAGACTGCCTTCCTGGTCGGTGATTTCAACGCGCCAAGGTCCTTTATCCGCCTCCCTGAGTTGAATGCTGCTGAAGGTTGACCATCGCGGAGGCTTGAGGGTTAGTTTCACTTTCGTAATAAGCCCGTCGCTGCGGTACCAGTTGTGATAGACGACCGTCTTTTGGGGAACAGGGTCAAATAATGTGAAGCAGAGGATTTTGCCGATGCTGGTAGAGAAAACAATGCCCTGATTTTGCGGGGTGTACTCCTTTATGGCTTCACACATGGCCGCCTCTGCCAGGGTCAATCGCTTTGTCTCCGGCTGGGATGGAGATTCCTCGCTCTTCTGCGCATGCGCGTGTAAAGTGAAAAGAAAAAAGAAAAGTAACAGTATAGGGCCAAACAATTTGTAATGGTATCTCATTGCCATATCCTCACCTGATTAGGGGTCAAACCTTAACTATTTACTCTTCCTTGGCCCCCCAAGATCCTCATGAGCCTCTCAAAGCGTTTCCGTAGGAGAGGATTGCCACTTATTTTGCCTTGCAATCTCAACTTGTTCCGACTAAAGGCTGCGCTACTCACGTCACCCAGCCTTCGGCCAATTTCTGCAAGGCTCATTTTCCTGCTCAAATGGAGCCGACATAGTTCCATGAATACAGAACGCGCGTCTCTGCAAGATGCCCAAGGCCGATAAAGATCCTCCGGCTCCACCGTAAACTCTGAAGATACCCTTTCAGCAATCTCGTCTACCGAGGTGGGGCCTCCTTTTAAATCTTTCATTGCTGGGAGCTCTCGGTCGTCTTTTGTTTCGCTTGACAGAAAGCTGTCGTAGACCCAGTCTACAAAGCTTTCGGACCCCAACACCGATTGCCCTTTTACCCCCTTCCAGAAACTCAATGCCACCTCTTTCGAAATACCAGACATCACAAACTTGTCATAGCGTTGACGACTTTCTCGATCATCCGTCTCGCCAATCATGGCTAAGATTCTAGTGTAAGTCACCAAAGGGTCGCGTGCCGTGGGGTGGACATAACCTCTATAACTACTCCACCGATATCTCCGAAGGATATCCCTTTTCTTTTTGACTGCAAGATTTGCGACCTGTCTGACTCGGACGGGGTTCAAGTGCAGGTATCGGCTCAATTCCAAAAGATGGTTATCTGCTTCTACGAGGATGGCCTTATAGCGGCCTTGATACAGGTGCCCGCTTCTTTGGTGGCGGAAGTTGTAGTAAACAGTGTAGGCTGTGTTGAATCGCTGCATAAATGCGCTGAGGTTGGCCTCAGGGGTCATGGCGACAAGGTGGAAATGATTGTCCATTAGCACGTAAGCATGAACCTCGACGCCGTAAAGATCCTTAGTTGCTGAAAGGATCTTAAGAAACTTGACCTTGTCCCGGTTATCAGCAAAG
>JASFTV010000415.1:0-3337 GCA_050050615.1 Desulfobacteraceae bacterium | reverse complement strand
TTACACCATTCGGCGCAAACCTGAATTGGGCACTGGGCCCAATGTCTATTACATCATATGAGGTGCTTATGCTTGACAAGGCGATAAAGGGTAGTCCGACATATTGGGGATGGCTCATATTCTTGCTTGCCCTCATAGGGACAGGTTTTGGCTGTTACCTTTACCAGTTTTTTGAAGGCCTGCGGATCACGGGTATGAGCAGGGATGTTTCTTGGGGGTTTTATATCGGTCAGCTGACCTATTTCGTGGGTGTGGCCGCTTCAGGCGTGATGGTCGTGCTGCCCTATTACCTTCACGACTACAAAGCATTCGGAAAGATCACCATCCTGGGGGAATTCCTGGCGGTCGCATCCATTGTCATGTGCGGTCTGTTTATTATGGTGGATCTCGGTAATCTCCCCAGAATGCTAAACATTATTATCTATCCCAATCCGACGTCCATCCTGTTCTGGGACATGATCGTGCTCAACGTCTATATGCTCCTAAATCTCATCATCGGCTGGAATGTACTGAGCGCGGAGAGAAAGGGAATCTCCTATCAAAAGTGGGTCAAGGTCCTGATCTATATCTCCATTCCCTGGGCCTTCAGTATCCACACCGTGACGGCATTTCTTTACGCCGGGCTTCCGGGCAGGCACTACTGGCTCACGGCCATCATGGCTGCACGCTTTCTCTCCTCGGCCTTCTGCTCCGGGCCGGCATTGCTGATCCTTATATGCCTTATCGTGAGGAAGGTGACCCGCTTCGATCCGGGAAAGGAGCAGATCACAACCCTGGGAGGAATCGTAGCCTACGCCATGATCATAAACGTCTTCTTCTTCCTGCTTGAACTCTTCACCGCATTCTACAGCCAGATTCCGGGACACATGCATTCTATCGTTTACCTGTTTGTAGGCTTGGAAGGGTACGGTAGGCTTGTGCCATGGATGTGGACGGCTGGCTTCTTTGCCGTCCTCGCCCTTGTCCTTCTCATTATTCCTTCGACACGGAGAAAGGAAGGCATTCTTGCTGTGGCCTGCGCATCGGTCGTTATTTCCACATGGATCGACAAAGGATTTGGACTCGTGGTTGGTGGTTTCATCCCGAATCCTTTTGAGAGAGTCTTTGAGTACTGGCCTACGACACCAGAGGTCTTTATCTCCATCGGGGTGTGGGCAACCGGGTTCTTTGTCCTTAGCGTTCTTTATAAGATAGCGGTCTCTGTTAAGGAAGAGATCGCGGTTTGATCCCAAATCGACTATCAAATAGGGCTCCTTCCGGAAACGGAAAGAGCCCTTTCTATTTTCATTCGAGCGCTGTTCGCACCCATATTGCCCCAGTGTACAACCATTTTGGGACGGGGAGCGGGGACCCTTTTAGGCGACAGCGCAGAGCGCCATTCTATCGGCCCCAGGGATGGACAAAAAAGCTTGACAACCCAAATTTTACTTTGTTAAAGAATGCAGACGTTTTTCCCAGGTGTGAATCGCACATCTTGTAAGAGTCATAAGATCCTAAATTTGCAATAAGTCATAGGAGGGCGTATCAGATGGCGTACGAAGTAACCGTTGATTCGGATAAATGTGAAGGATGTGAGGAATGTGTCGAGGTTTGTCCTGTAGACGTTTTCGAGATGCAGGACGAGAAATCCGTGCCGGTCAATGCCGAGGAGTGTCTGGGTTGTGAAAGCTGTGTCGAGGTGTGTGATCAGGAAGCTATAACGGTCACAGAAATCTAAAACAGTTCTCGCTGCAAGGGCGGACTCCAAAACGCTGCGCCGCTGAGACGGGTGGCGCTTCTTAGGTACAAGGCCTTTGCTTTAATTCGTGACAGATCATAAAAAAGGCCGCTCTTTTTCGGAGAGCGGCCTTTTTGTCCGAAGGGTTGGGATGCAAGCTATTTCTTAGGATTTCTTTTCGTGGCAATCATTGCATTTTCTGTAAGGCGCGTTTTTGTCCTTGTTTTGCTTGTGGCAATTCTTGCAGTTTTTGTGATAGGCGAACCGTAATTTGTCCATCTTATCCTCTTTTTTCAGGGGGTTATGACAAGCACCACATTTCTTGACAGGTTGCCCTTCTTGCCAGACATTCTTGCCCTCCTCGTACTCATGGTGGCATTCTGTACAGGCGACCTTATACTCCACGTTATGTTTTTTGTGAGATAGCTTGACAGGGCCTTTTCTGTCGGCTTTATATCCGGTATTTTCTATACAGACCTCATCAGGCACGTCCGCCGCTGTAAGGCCCCCAACGGTCAGAAAAACAAGGCCAGCGAGGAGTACCAGAACCAGCGTTAGCATTCCTCTTTTCATCCGAAATTTCGCCTCCTTCCTGAATAATGACATTTCGCGATGTTATTGAGAATTAAGATAGGTTTGACTTCCCCCTCTTCAGCCGGGAACTATAGATAAGGATGCTTAAGCTTGTCAAGCCATAAAATTGCTCCTGATGCACCCCCGAGGCATCATCTCCCCACCGGGACGGGGTTTCGCAGGGCTCAACTTGCATCTGATACCTTTCTGGTGATCAGGCACACGGCTGGTATAACCTGCTGATTTCAGACTTGATACCTAAATTTGACGGTGGATTTGGGTTGCTTGAGTTTCTAAAGAACAAGGCGGTCAAAAGCGACGATGAGTGAGAGATCGCCTTATGGACAAGAATCCCGGTTTTGGGGCTTGGGCTGAAGCTCAAGTTTTGTCGTAATGGCTGAAGTGCATGGAGAAAGTTCCCCGTCCCTGGGAGAGGGAGCGAAGTGAGGTGGAGTAACCGAACATTTTGGAAAGGGGGACACTGGCTGTCAGCACTTGAACCGGTCCCTTGCTGGTAATCTGCTCTATTTTACCCTGTCGGATATTCAAATCACCGATCACTTCTCCCATGAATTCCTCAGGAACCAGAATTTCGGCTTTCATGACAGGCTCGAGAAGGACTGGATCTGCTTGCATGCAGGCGTTTCGAAACGCCATGGATGCCGCCACCCTGAAGGCCATGGCATCAGAGTACATTTCATGGATCTTTGCATCCAAGAGGGCGGTCTCCACGTCGATGACCGGATAGCCCAGTATAGGACCACTCGTTGCAGCCTCCTCAGCACCTTCCCGGATCGCGCTCAGAAGATCTTCCGTCAGATCGGGATTCTCACAGCGGTCAAAAAACCGGTTCCCACTGCCCCGCGGAAGAGGGGAGATCTCAATTTTGACCCCGGCAAAATGTTGCTGCCCGGCCAGTTCTCTCTGAAAGATCTCCTCGTGTTGAACTTGCTTAGAGATCGTCTCTCTGTACACAACCTGGGGTTTTCCCTGATTGGTATCTACGAAGAACTCCCTCTTCAACCGACGGACGAGGATCTCCAGGTG
>JASFTV010000414.1:0-3372 GCA_050050615.1 Desulfobacteraceae bacterium | reverse complement strand
CTCATCGATCTCAAGGATGAGTATGCCGGTTCCCTTTCTGGAGGCCAAAAGAAGCTTTTGGAGCTGGCCAGAAGCATGATGGCGGACCCCCAAATGGTCCTTTTAGACGAGCCGGGAGCTGGGGTGAACCCCACGTTGATGGGCAAGCTCATCGATAACATCAAGAAATTGTGTGCAGAAAAAAACATCACCTTCCTTCTCATTGAACACGATATGGATCTGGTCATGAACCTTTGCAATCCCGTGATCGTGATGAGCGAAGGGAAAAAGCTGGCCGAGGGAACACCAGAAGAGATCAAAAGGGATGAAACGGTCCTGGAGGCTTATTTGGGTGGGCAGTACCGATGATCATGCTCAAGGCTGAAGAGATCACAGCAGGATACACAGCGGTTGACATTCTTCACAGTGTCAACATGAAAATCAATGCCGGCGAGGTCGTCTCCATTATCGGACCGAATGGAGCGGGAAAATCCACACTCTTGAAATCGATTTTCGGCATCCTGGTTCCCAGACAGGGCAGGATCAGCTTGAAGGATGAAGATATTACCGGCCTCAAACCTAACAGGATTGCAAGAAAGGGCATCAGCTATGTGCCGCAAGTGGACAATGTGTTCCCATCTCTGACGATTCAGGAAAACCTGGACATGGGCGCCTTTATCCGAAACGACGACTACAGCCAAAGAATGGAGGAGGTCTTTGATCTCTTCCCTGTGATGAGAGAGCGCAAAAAGCAGAGAGCCGGTCAACTTTCAGGGGGACAAAGACAGATGGTTGCTATGGGCAGGGCCCTGATGCTGGACCCTGAGATCCTGCTCCTGGACGAGCCATCCGCCGGCCTCGCACCACTTCTTGTGGCCGATATTTTCGAGAAAATAAAGGAGATCAATGCGACTGGCGTGGCGATTATCATCGTTGAGCAGAATGCGCGAGAGGCCCTGAAAATGGCCCATCATGGGTATGTGCTGGCCATGGGCAGGAATGTGTTGGATGACAAGGGAGAAGCCCTGCTGGCCAACGAAGAAATCGCTCGTCTCTATCTGGGGGGATAGGCTTGGCAGAACTTATCATCTACGGGATTGTCCTCGGAAGTATCATCTCTTTGGGTGCCATAGGCCTCACATTGGTCTATGGCATTATTCGTTTTGCAAATTTCGCCCATGGGGATTTGATGTCCACAGGGGCATATATCGCTCTTTTCATGGTCACGGGCCTTTTGTCATGGATAGGAATTCCCGACAACACTTTTGGAGCCATCTCCTTTGGCTGGCGCATGCTCATCGCTTTTCCTGTTTCTATGTTTGCCGTGGGATGTGTGGCCATTCTCTTGGATCGGATCTTATATAGAAAGTTGCGCCTGAAACGGAGCGGACCCGTCATATTCGCCATGTCTTCCCTAGGCGCAGCGTTTATCCTTCGAATGATCATTCTCATTCTCTGGGGTGCAGACTCCCTCTTTTACAGACCCGGGATACTGCGCCCTGCCCTTCAACTCCCATTAGGGATCAAAATCAGACCCGATCAAATTCTGATTGTGTGCGCTGTCTTCTTTCTTATCAGCCTGCTTCACCTTTTTTTGCAAAAGACAAAGATGGGAAAAGCCATGCGGGCTACGGCCGACAATATGGAACTGGCAAGGGTATCGGGCATTGATACGGAACGGATCATCATTTGGACATGGGGAATAGGCGGAGCGCTTGCTGCTGCGGGCGGCATCCTCTACGGCATCGATGTCCAGTTACACCCCTATATGGGTTGGAATTTTCTCATTCCCCTTTTCGCAGCAACGATTTTGGGCAGTATCGGCAACATGTACGGCGCTTTGGTGGGCGGTCTGGTTATAGGTGTGGCCCAGCAGGTGTCCACAGCTTATCTGTTGCCCACGTACAAACCGGCCGTAGCCTTCATGATTATGATCGTCATCCTATTGGTTCGGCCAAGGGGCATATTTGGAGGGAGAGGGGAATAATGGAACTCAGCGGAATCCTCGCGTATCTGGTCTCATTGGCGATTATGGCAGGCATTTACGCCGTCTTTTGCCTCGGCTTAAACATTCAATGGGGATACACAGGGCTATTCAACATCGGGATCGCTGGATTTTTCTGCATTGGCTCGTACTTCTCAGCCATGATCACAACACCCAAGCCCACGGGTATCTATGCGCACTACGTCAAGCAGGCCTTCGGACTCAACCTTCCTTTTGTCGCTGGTTTATTGGGTGCAGCCCTCATGTGCGGGCTTATCGCCTTTCTCATTGGAATCGCGACGCTCCGTTTGGGCGAAGATTACCTGGCTATCGCAACCCTCGGCATCGCCGAAACATTTCGGCTCATCTTCAACAATGAACACTGGCTGGCCAATGGGCCGAGGGGACTCATGGGCCTACCTCAACCCTTGCAGGGACTTGTCGACCCCAAGCATTACAACTACATCTACCTCGTCGTCATCGTGGTCGTCATGGTGATGATATACATGCTGATCGAAAGGGCCATACGATCTCCCTGGGGAAGGGTGCTCCGCGCCATCCGGGAGGACCAGATCTCCGCTGCCATGAGCGGAAAGGATATCCTTTACTTCAAGATGCAGTCCCTTGTGTTCGGGGCCATGGTGATGGGCGTTGGAGGCGCTTTGTATGCCCACTATACGAAGGCGATTTCACCGGATGTATTCACCCCCTTGTATGGAACCTTTATCATATGGGTCATGCTTATGGCAGGGGGAAGCGGCAATAATAAGGGGGCCATCCTGGGAGCCTATCTGATCTGGTTCATATGGATAGGAACCAAGTTCATGACCGATCTGCTTCCCTATACCCTGAAAGCGAGGGCACCCTATATTCGGTTTCTGCTAATCGGCGTTCTCCTCGAGATCATACTTATTTATAGACCTCAAGGCATCCTGGGAGAAGAAAAGGAGGTATCCAAATTGATAGAAGAGTGAGGGGACGCTTAAAGGCGTCACCCGTGACCCAATGCTGGCTCCCGGGCACCGACTTTTTCGGTTTTGAAAAGAGATCCCCATGACCCGGGGACACCAGCAAACCGTTTTTGGACAAGAATGAACAAAAGTGCAAAAAAGAGGCCCGTCATAGACGGGCCTCTTTTTTTGGTTTTGTATGGGGTTCTTGATTATTCCGCTGGAACTTCGTATACCACTCTGACGGTCACGATATCCCCTTTCCTGTATTTCCACACCTCGATCGGGGTGACCACATCGCCGTTCTCGTCGAAATCCACAGATCCAGCCGCGCCTTCATAGTTGATCTTCTTCCCCTTATCGAGCAAATCAAAGGCCTTTTTGAACTGACCCGGCATAATAACCTCCCCGGGTGGAGCGGCTACGGCCCGCAACTGATCCCTGATATTTGCGGATGTC
>JASFTV010000413.1:0-3393 GCA_050050615.1 Desulfobacteraceae bacterium | reverse complement strand
GTCGCCTACAATTCCTGTTGAGCTAGATCATGACTTCGAGGCTAATGTCCACGGCACGTGGGGAGTGGGTAAGTGCTCCGACCGAAATGATGTTGATACCGGTTTGCGCGATCTCTTCAATGTTTCCGAGGTTGATACCACCTGACGCCTCGATCACAACCCTGCCTGCGACCAAATCAACAGCCTTTCTGATCATATCAGGGGCCATGTTATCAAGGAGAATGACGTCAGCACCTGCTCCAATCGCCTCCTCCACCCCGGCGAGATCTTCCACTTCAACCTCAATGCTCACGGTATGGGGGGCGTTTTTCTTGGCAAGCGATACAGCCCTCCTGATGGAGCCAGCCGCTGCGATATGATTATCCTTGATCAGAACCCCATCGAACAGCCCGAATCGGTGATTAAATCCACCGCCCATCCGAACCGCGTATTTGTCGAGCAGCCTAATGCCCGGCCCCGTCTTTCGCGTATCAACAAGCTTCACTTTTTGCGAATCGATCTTGTCCACATAGCTTCTGGTGAGCGTCGCTATGCCGCTCATTCGCTGTAGGAAGTTGAGGGCCGTGCGCTCCCCCTTCAGTATGGCTGCCAGCGGTCCTGACAGAAGGCATATCTTCTCCCCCGAGGGAACCGTTTGACCATCCTCAAAGTAATACTCGATTTTCATATCCGAGCACAAGAGCTCAAAAACCCTTCTAAAGACAGGCATTCCCGCAAGAACGAGTTTCTCCCGAGCCAGAAGCAGGGCCCTTCCCCCGCTTGTAGCATCTACGATCGCTTCCGTAGTCAGGTCCCCTGTACCCAGGTCCTCCTCCAGGGCCTTACGGATAATGCGATCCAATGAAATATTGTCCTCAATCATTGACAGATTCGAAGAAATTTAGGTTCTGATTTAGCTTTTCCAGTTGGAGACGCATGGAATCAACTTTCTGTTTCACTTTGTCGACGATCTCCGCAGGCGCCTTCTCCATGAATTGCTTATTCGAAAGTTTCTTTTCAGAAATTTCCATTTCCTTTTCGATCTTGTTAATCTCTTTCCTCAGCCTCCTCCTCTCATCCTCAAAATCAAGGAGACCCTTGAGGAGCACGTGAACCTGGCTTTCTCCGAAAACAGCGGTGGCAGATGCCTCCGGCTTGGCCACCTGGATATCCACGCTCGCAGAATCGACCCTGGCTAGATTCCGGATATGCGAAACGTTACGACGAATTATATCCGCTTCTTCACTGTCAGGGACTTCAATAAGAATGTCAACTTTTTTGGAGGGAGAAATATTCATCTCGCCGCGAATGTTGCGGACCCCTGTGATAACCCCCATAATCAGACCCATCTCCTTGAGCGCCTCCTCATCAAACATGAAATCAGAAGGCTCTGGGAACTTGGCGAGCATAATGCTTCCTTCGGTTCCCGGAAGTCTCTGCCATATCTCTTCTGTAACAAAGGGCATAAAAGGATGAAGAAGTTTTAGGACTGCAATGAGCGCTCCCTGAAGCACAAATCGTGAGGATTGCCTAAAGGATCCTTCATCGCTGTAGAGGCCGAGTTTGACCATTTCAAGATACCAATCGCAGAACTCATGCCAAACAAACTGGTAGCAGAGACCGGCGGCGTCGTTGAAGCGGTACTCATCCAAGGCTCTTGTGATCTCATCGCTCACCTGGCTAAGTCTCGTTAATATCCAGCGCTCTGGAAGCGTGTAAACAGGGCCTTCAGACCCCATCTCAATATCCTCGTCAAGGTTCATGAGAGCAAGACGGGCAGAGTTCCATATCTTATTCACGAAGTGGCGGTAACCAGAAATTCTCTCTTCAGATAGTTTAATGTCCCTCCCCTGTGCTGCAAGCGCTGCAAGGGTGAAGCGAAAGGCATCCGTGCCGTATTGGTCGAGAACTTCAAGGGGATCAATCACATTTCCTTTAGATTTACTCATCTTCTTACCGTATGCATCTCTGACCAGGGCATGAATGTAGACTTCGCGGAATGGGACATCGCCCATGAATTGAAGCCCCATCATCATCATTCTGGCGACCCAGAAGAATAGGATATCGAAACCGGTGACCATGCTTGAGGTAGGATAGAAGGTTTTCAGCTCATCCGTCTCACCCGGCCAGCCGAGGGTTGAAAATGGCCAGAGCGCCGAGCTAAACCAAGTATCCAGCACATCCGTTTCCTGTACAAGGTCCTCACTATGGCAAGAGGAACAAGTTTGCGGCTCATCTCTGGCCACGATGACCGCTCCGCATGCCTGACAATACCAAGCCGGAATCCGGTGCCCCCACCATATCTGTCTGGATATACACCAATCCTTGATATTATTCATCCACTCGTAGTAGACCGCTTCCCAATTGGAGGGGATGATGACCGTGTCCCCCCTTTTGACCGCCGCGATAGCCTTTTCAGCCAGAGGACCTATTTTCACAAACCATTGCTTGGAAAGAAGCGGTTCGATCATGGTCTTGCACCGGTAGCAATGGCCCACAGCGTTTCGATAGGGCTCGATCTTTTCGAGCAATCCGGCCTTTTTGAGATCATCTAAGATCTTGTCCCTGCATTCAAACCTGTCCATACCCTTGTAGGGGCCGGCCAGTTCATTCATGGTACCGTTGTCAGCAATGACCTTTATTCGTTCAAGCTCATGGGCATTGCCAATGTCAAAATCGTTGAGATCATGGGCTGGCGTAATCTTCAGCGCGCCGGTCCCAAATTCCTTATCCACATATTTGTCGTAGACGACGGGAATGGCTTTGTTTAATACGGGCAGAATCACATAAGAGCCTGAGAGATCTCTATACCTTTCATCTTCGGGGTTTACGGCGACTGCGGTGTCTCCCAAGAGTGTCTCCGGTCGGGTTGTGGCAACCGTAAGACCGCCTTTACGATTTTCAAAAGGGTATTTTATATAGTAGAGGAAACTGTCCATCTCTTCATGTTCAACCTCGAGGTCAGCCAGCGCAGTGTGGCATCTTGGACACCAGTTTATGATATAGTCTCCCCTATATATGAGATGGTCTTCGTAAAGCCGCACAAAAACTTCCCTGACGGCTCTGGAAAGCCCTTCATCCATGGTGAACCTCTCACGACTCCAGTCACACGAGCTTCCCAGTCTTTTGAGTTGTTTGATAATCATGCCGCCATATTTTTCTTTCCACTCCCACACCAATTCGATGAATCTATCCCGACCAACCTGGTAACGATCCATCTCTTTTTCGGCAAGATCCTTCTCCACCACATTCTGGGTGGCAATGCCGGCATGGTCTGTACCGGGCTGCCACAGGACATTATAGCCCTTCATTCTTTTATATCTGCACAGGATGTCTTGGAGTGTATTGTTTAGCGCATGCCCCATGTGCAGGGAGCCTGTGACATTGGGAGGCGGAATCACGATGCAGTAAGGT
>JASFTV010000412.1:0-3405 GCA_050050615.1 Desulfobacteraceae bacterium | reverse complement strand
GCACAGAGGTGGATGCAGGTGGTTGAAGTGGTGCACGCCTGATTAACCATGAGGGCCGGCAGAGCCTTCTGATTATCTACCAGCATGGCCGCCGCCCAGGTATGGCTATAAAACATATGTTTCTGGGCTATGGTAATGCCGTAGTACATGTAATCAAGCATAGTTGGGTCAAGATTCTTGCTCAACATCCAGCTTCTCGCTGTCTTGGCACCCAAGACGATGGGATTCTCGTTTGCCAGGGTTCCTTGCCAGCGGCAGAATGGCGATGAGTAGTAACCTCCATAGGGTATAAAGGCTTTTGTCAACATAGGGTTTTCCTCCATAGAAATTAGGATATGTTTTGAACGCTCCTATTTTTGTTCGCTCCACACCCCATACTTTTCTCTAAGAATGCGGTGAAGAATCTTACCGGTCGTCGTTCTCGGCATCTCCTCGTCTTTGATAAAATCAAGGGTTTTGGGCCTTTTATATCCTGCGATTTTGCCTTTGGTGTAATCAATGATATCCCTGGCGAGTTTTTCGCTCGGGTCGTAGCCATCGTGAAGAACCACTACCGCCTTCACAGCCTCCCCCCATTTATCATCCGGCACGCCGATGACGGCAACATCCTTGACCGCCTCATGGGCGCCAACGGTGTTCTCCACTTCAGAAGGATAAACATTTTCTCCACCCGTGATGATCATGTTGGCCTTTCTGTCTACGAGGACATAGTAGCCGTCTTCATCTCTTTTTACCATGTCCCCTGCCGAGGACCACTCCCCAGAAAAGGCGCCTTTGCTCTTTTCAGGTTCTTTAAGGTATTCCTTGAAAATCATGGGGGTGCGGTAAAAAAGCTCGCCCACCTCACCGTCAGGCACCTCATTCCTGTCTTCGTCAAGGATCTTGATCCTGTCGGTGCCGAAGATCTCTCGCCCAATGGAACCGAGTTTCTTGAACTGGTCTTCCGGCCTGAGCAAGGTGACCAAACCACCCTCGGTGGTCCCGTAAGCTTCCCAGAGTTCAGCGTTCTTGAAATAATCCATGATGGCAAGCTTAAGGTCCTTTCTGGCGGGAGCCGAAGAGATCAGAAGTTGACGGACAGACGAGACGTCATACTTGTTTTTGACCTCTTCAGGCAGCGCAAGAATCATAATGTAGTGCGTGGGAACCAATGAGGTGAAGGTGATTTTGTAATCTGAAATCGTTTTCAAAAGATCTTCAGGATCAAAACTAACCATATTGTAAACAAAGACCGGTGCTGAGACCAGCGTATATGGGAAGGAATAAAAGATAGAGTTTACATGGCACATGGGCATGACCAGCATCACTTTATCCGTGGGCATAACGCCCATGTTGATGTTGTTCAGTAAATACTGGGCATGATTCTGCTCGTGGGTTCTAATCACACCCTTCGGCCGACCCGTCGTCCCTGAGGTATACATGAAAACCCAAGCATCGTCTCCATCGACCATATATTCCGGTTCTTCCGGTGATGACTTGGCAAGCCATTCCTCATAGCCGATATATCCTTCGGGGACAGGGTCATCGCCCAGGTAAACATACGCATCCTTTGGAACCGGAAGCTTGTCCTTAATGCCGTTGATGAGTTCCAGAAAAGGCTGCTCTACAATAAAGGCCTTACACTCAGAGTGATTCACGATGTATTCTATTTCCGGGCCTGCCAATCGGAACATCACGGGAACGCAGACTTGCCCTCCCTTAGCACACCCGGCATAGATATCCATCCACTCCCCCCTGTTGAAAGCGATCACTGCTAAGGAATCCTTATGGCCCACACCCAGATCTCTGAGGCCGTTCGCCAGCCGACATGACCTCTCGTTCCATTCTTTGAACGTAAATTCGTTGAATTTGTCCTGCCATCCCAATTTGTCCGGGTAATTGATGGCATTCATTCTTAAAGCCGTCCCTGCGTGCATCCATTTACTTGTCGTCATTTTTCAGGACCTCCCCTTAGATTGATTGAAAGGTTTTTGATGCGTGAGCATGGAGCCTCCACGCTGTGGACCTGATGGCAGAAGAGGCCTTAGCAAAAAATTCCTATCTGAACACGGATCCGTTGCGAGCGAAATCGCTTAGGGCCCGTCCTTACTCAGTCGCCGATGCCACAATCTCCGTGATATCCATGATTTTTATCTTGCGCCGTTCGTCTTTGGGTATGGCCTTGGCCCCTTTTCGGAGATTGTCTTTGCAGGCAGCACAGCCGGAGACAATGATCTCTGCGCCGACGGCAAGAGCGTCGCGCACCCTCTCCGCTGCGATGTCGACCGCCATTTCAGGATTGTTGGCTTGGACACCGCCCCCACCACCGCAGCAGCGGGCCTGAAGCCTGTTCCTGGCCATTTCCACGTACTCAAGGCCCGGGATCGCTTTCAGGATATTCCGGGGTTCTTCGAAGACCTCGAACGCCCTGCCCAGGTCACAGGGATCGTGATAGGTGACCTTTTTGCCCAAGTCCCCTTTGAGCTTTATTTTTCCTTCATTGATGAGTTTTTGGAGATAGTGCACGGCGTGATAGATGTCCAAGCCGAGATCTCCCACTTTGGGATAAAGCTTCCTAAAGGTTTTGTAACACCCGGCACAAGGGGTGACTAACTCTTTCGCTCCAGTAGCCTTGATCTTTTCAATGACCTTTTCGGCATGGGAGTCAAATTCATCAGATCCCATGAGGAACAGGGGAAAACCGCAGCAGCCCTCTTCAGCAGCCAGCGTCGTGTAATCCGCCCCGGCCGCATCCAGGGGCTTGACCAGGCTGGGGACCATCTTCATATCCAGATAACTGGGTACGCATCCCATAAAGAGGAGGGTCTCAGCCTTTTCCTTGAGTTCACCCTTTTGGGCCTTCTCCTTGAGGGCCGAGGGATAGATGTCGATCCTCTTTGCCTCTGCGCTGGCATACACATTTCCCGTCTTCAAGATATTGTCTCTGACACCAAGCACAGGTTCGGGGACAATTCCCGCCTCATACATTTTCCTGCGTACCCCTTCCACGATCTCGTCCACCTTGATCCTGGCCGGGCAGAAATAGGTGCAGGCCTGGCAGGTTGTACAGCTGTAGAAGGCCTCTGCAAGGTCCCGGGTGGGTTCAATGCTGCCGTTCAGGAGATAGAACGCGAGGGCATTTCTACCCCGGGCATTTCTCGATTCCCTCTGGGTCACGCTAAAGGTGGGGCACCCCAGACGGCAGAATCCGCAATGGATGCATGCCAACACCTCGTTGTCGATCTCTTCGCCATAGGAGTTGACCCCTTCAGGATGCTCAAGTAACGGTTGAAAGGCGAAATAATCGTAAAGATCTGCCTTTTTGTCTTTTTCGAGGCCCATCTTTCCAGGATTCAGGATATTGTCTGGATCTAGGGCCTGCTTGATTTTTCTCATGACCTCCATGGCAGGACCCAGTTGCTGTTC
>JASFTV010000411.1:0-3407 GCA_050050615.1 Desulfobacteraceae bacterium | reverse complement strand
GTACGCATGCCAGGCAGCCGCTTTAAAGGCGACCGCTTTCTATGAGGGAGAGTCCGGAAGATCTATAGAAAGGTTTGTTCAGAAAGGGACAAAAATCGTCAAATTGGATGATGAAAGTTTGCGGAAATTAGAGGACTATGCGGGTCAGTATGCCATCATGCAGGCCAAGGAGTCCGAGTATTATGCCAAGCTCCTTTTGTCACAAATGAAGTATCTTCATGAGTACAAGGACTGGCGTGACATGACCGGAAGATTCGGTCAGGGAAGCACGCCAAAATATGTGGATGAGGTCTTGGCTGAGCTGGAGAAGATGGGTTACAAATAGTATCCGGGAGGGCCTCTGGAGTTGAGTCTCCAGAGGCCTACCTAGCCAGAGCATTCAGCCACTCCCAATACTAGCCTAAATGACGGAAAGGTGTTGCGATGCAGCTCAAAACGTTCTTGAATGGCATAGACAAGATCAGCGAATGGAGTGGGAGGATTTTCATTTGGCTGGTCATCCCCCTCACCGCCGTCGTGGCCTTCGAGGTCATATCGAGGAGAGTTTTTGATACGCCCCACATATGGGCGCCTGAGGTCACGAACTACATCTACGGTCCCCACTTCATGCTGGTAGCCGCTTACACCCTGCTCTATAGGGCTCATGTGAGTATTGACATTATCTATCTTCGCTTCTCAGCACGGGTGAGGGGCATCCTGGACATCTTTACCCACGTGATTTTTTTCTTTCCATTTTGCATTATCATCTTTTATCAGGGGATCATATTTGCCCAAACCTCCTGGGCTCAGAATGAAACAAGCGGTTCTGCCGCCTTGCCCGTGGTTCCCGAAATAAAGACTGTTATCCCAATAACATTTGCACTGATATTGATTCAAGGGCTGGCAAATTTTATTCGGAGTATCGTGCTTGCCATTAAAGGAAAAGAGATATGAGCGCAGAATTCGTCACCTATGGTATGTTCATCGGGCTTCTGATAGGCCTTTTCATGGGGCATCCCCTGGCCTTTGTTCTGGGCGGCCTGGCTGTGATATTCGGCTATCTTGGCTGGGGCACTGGGGCCTTCTATATGTTTTTGAATCGAACTTGGGGTGTCATGGATAATTACATCCTGGTTGCCATCCCGCTCTTTATCTTTATGGCCCAATTGCTGGACCAATCAGGCGTGGCCGAAGATCTGTTCGACACCATGAGATACCTGTTCGGCCCCATCAGGGGAGGCGTTGCCATTGCGATTGTTGTGGTCGCTACGTTGTTCGGAGCTTGCACTGGCATCATTGGGGCTTCGGTGGTGACCATGGGTCTGTTGGGTATGCCGGTAATGCTAAAATACAACTATAATAAGAGACTTGCCTCCGGATCGGTTTGTGCGGGCGGCACGCTCGGGATCCTCATCCCACCCAGCATCATGCTCGTCGTGATGGCAGACCAGTCCGCATTGTCTGTGGGCAAACTTTTTGCGGGCGCCATTGTGCCCGGTCTCATCCTCTCAGGCCTTTACATCGGCTATATTCTGATCCGGTGCTGGATCAAACCTGAAGATGGTCCCGCCCTTTCCAAGGAGGAAAGGGCTGCGGTTTCTTCAAAACAGGTCGCCCTGATGGTCTTGAAATCACTGGTCCCCCCCATCATCCTTATTCTGGGTGTACTGGGGTCCATCTTTGCGGGTATTGCCACACCCACGGAAGCCGCAGGCGTGGGCGCCGTACTCGCTTTTGCCATGACTGTGGCCTATGGGAAGTTCACCTGGAGAGGGCTTTATACAGCCGTGGCCAACACGGCTAAAACCACCTCAATGGTGATTATCATCCTTGTGGGCGCGAGCTGCTTTGCCGGCGTTTTTCTGGGCTCTGGCGGCGGTGAAGTGGTGAAGAACTTCATCTATGGTATCGGGTTCGGAAAATGGGGAACCTTTATCGTCATGATGATTATCCTCTTTCTACTTGGGATGTTTATCGACTGGATCGGCATCATCATGATCACCTTCCCTCTCTTTCTGCCTATTGCACAGGAGCTGGGATTTGACAAAGTCTGGTTTGTGGTCGTCATTGCCGTCATGCTGCAAGACTCCTTTCTGACGCCGCCTTTTGGGTATGCCCTGTTCTACCTTAAAGGGGTCGCGCCCCCGGAGGTCAAGACGACCGATATATACTGGGGCGCTTTTCCCTTTTGGAGGCTCATGGAGGTAGGTCTTATCATCTGTGTTATATGGCCAGGTACCATTCTCTGGCTTGCCAACACGCTGGTCAAGTGACTATGGGTCCCGAGGAATGTCGGGACCGCAGGATAACAGGGTTCGAGAATCGCCCTCATGGCTTCGAGGTCAGCGTGAGGGCGTTGTTCATTTGTTTGGCAAGGGTCTCGTTACGCAAGCCATGCGCTTCATAGCGATAGCGACGCTTTACCGTGGCCTGTGGAGATCGGCAAGCGAGAGGATATCTAGCCGGTGCCTACCCGGAAACGGACTGTATTCCGTTGGGTGAGGTTGAAGCTATGCTGAAGCCGGGCAAAATCTATGCTGAGGTGTACCGTTCATTTGGTTGGGAGATTCCCGAGCATTACAACATCGGCGTGGATATCTGCGACAAATGGGCCCATCAGCGGTATCGCCTGGGTCTCATTTATGAGGATGAAAAGGGCAAGGTCAATCAATACACGTTCTGGGAGTTAAAAAAGCTTTCAAACAGACTCGCCAATGGATTGAAAGCATGTGGGATAGAGCAGGGTGATCGGATAGGAATCCTCTTGCCCCAAGCCCCTGAAACCGCACTTTCCCATATTGCTATTTACAAAATCGGTGCAATCGCGATTCCCCTCTTTACGCTCTTTGGCACGGACGCCCTGGAGTATAGACTCTCAAACAGCGAGGCCAAGGGTGTGGTCACGGATGAGGCAAATCTGCCCAAGATCCTGGAGATTTGGGAAAAACTTCCCAATCTGAAAACAGTTGTGGTGACTGGCGGGGAAAAGCCAGATACGGTGCAAGATTTTTGGAAGCTCGTTGAAAAGGGTTCCACAAAGTTTGAACCGATCAAGACCAAGGCGGATGATCCGGCTCTGATCATCTACACTTCAGGGACCACCGGCCCACCCAAGGGCGCTCTTCATCCTCAGCGTGTCGTCTTGGGACATTTGCCAGGGGTCGAGTTCCCCCACAATTTTTTCCCCAGAGAGGATGACCTTTTCTGGACCCCGGCTGACTGGGCATGGATCGGTGGGCTTATTGATGTGCTCTTTCCAAGCTGGCACCACGGCATTCCGGTCGTTGCCCATCGTGCCAAGAAATTCGACCCTGAGGAAGCATTTCATCTTTTGGCCAAGCACGGCATTAGAAACGCCTTCATGCCGCCGACGGCCCTGAAACTGATGAGGCAGGTCAAAGATCCCCGCAGTCGCCATGATTATTCCA
>JASFTV010000410.1:0-3409 GCA_050050615.1 Desulfobacteraceae bacterium | reverse complement strand
AAGGTCTTGTTGATCTTATCAACACTAATAATGTACTCGCCCAAGCTCCTCTCTTTCATCCAGGAATCTCCTGAAGGCAATTATGAATGAGAGCATTAAGCACTTTGCTCTCTCTCTATTGCGTTAAGGTCATGAACTCTTTGAAAGCGCCTGTGACTCTTTTGTGATGTAAACCACTGCTGTCCGAAATAAATCGAAAACAGGCTTCTAAAAGAGCTAAATGCCTGTATTTATAAGATGCCCCGGAGTGCCGAAAATTCAGGTTCCCATGAGCACCGAGCCGCGAGCCATGGGGGTCTCTTTTCAAAAACGAAAAGTCGCTGCCCCCTTTTGCATAGCCCTTCCCGCATTCCCTTCGTTTTTGAAAAGAGACCCCCATGACTCGCACGAAGCACCGATTCGTTTTTGGACAAGAATGGATGTAAACAATATTGTGCTCCCGTTACTAGGTCACCGTCTTAAACCGGCTTTCCATGATATTGACCACCACTGAAAGTGTCACTGTAACAGCAAGATAAATGGCGGCCACCGTAAACCACACTTCGAAGGCGAGATAGGTTTCCGCGATGATTTCCTGACCTCGCATCGTCAGATCATAGACGGCAATGGTACTCACCAAAGCAGAATCTTTAACCAACGACACGGCCTGACTGGTCAGAGGCGGCAGAATTTGCCGAACAGCCTGGGGAAGTATGATATGCCGGTATGTATCATAGCCGCTGAGACCGAGACTGTAAGCCGCTTCCCACTGCCCGCTATGAATAGACACGATGCCCGCACGGAATATTTCCGAGGCGTATGCGCCTTCGAACAAACTGAGAGCCAGCACCGCAGATGTAAAACGCCCGAGACCAAGTATCGGTCCTAAAACAAAGTAGATGAAGAAGAGCTGCACCAGCAGCGGCGTGTTCCGAATGAGCTCCAGGTATCCTCTGGCCAAAGCCTTTCCCACCAGTGAATCCGATAGTCTTAGGAGCGCTGTCAACAATCCAAAGGTAAATGCGAGCAACAGACTCACCCCGGTGATGCGGAAGGTGACCATCAATCCCTCGATGAGCGGTCCCGCTATCAATTGGCGATCCTCAAAGGAGAAAATGTATTGGGGAACCCGATACCATTGCCAGTTATAGCCCAACTGTGCAGAACCCTGAGCCATCATCCAGGTGATTGCAGCAACAACACACAAAAACATGATGACATCGGTCAGAGGAGACTGTCTCAGCGTTTTCCAGGATTTCTTGAGCATCTTATTCATGTTTACGAAGTATTGGAGGAGCCCTAAACATCCCTCGATTTTGCTGGCGGATCAATTCAAGTGAAACGAAGAATAACACCCATTTTCCCGTCAGGGGATATGGGGTAATGTCTCTGTCTTCCTTGGCTAGGCGGAAAAGACCGCTTTGCGGGTAAGCCCAAATGTCCCCCTCACCTTTCACGCCCAGGCTAAGGGACAACGGTTATCTTCCTTGACAACACGGAGTTTCGCACTTATGATTTCATTGATTTGAGTTATTTTGGGATGGGTGTTCGGCTTTACGAAAAAATCACCTTAGCCATCGCTTTTTCCAAATCTTTTCACCGCCTTAGTTACAATATTTTATAGATACTAAACATCTTTTAGCGAATAGCCAGAAAAATCTAAGTGGATAGGCTCTGTTTTTATCCGTCACTGACTTTGAGTCACTCTGAAATCCAAACGCGATTATCTGCTTTCCAAATGGACGGTTGCTCAATCCTTCTCCTCTTGGCTGGCAAACAATTGAATTAGGAGGGTAGTAAGATTATGGACAATTATGTATGTTCGGTTTGTGGCTATGTTTATGATCCTGAGGCTGGCGACCCCGATAACGGCATAGAGCCCGGGACCCCTTTTGAAAACTTGCCCGACGACTGGGTCTGCCCTGTTTGCGGCGCGTCGAAGGATGAGTTCGAAAAGGAATAACGGATCACGACAGGGCCTTCCTTGCTGAATCTGTTGTTTCGGATAACCTTTACCCCGTTGACGGCTGAAGGCGATTAGAGACACACGGAAACTGATCCGTGATTGATTCAACGGCTACGCCCTTCTCGGCAAGTATCGGGTAGCCGGAAGACTGAGCATGGCTTCGGTCGGTTTCTCTTCGTGAATAGCGCTCTTCTTGACGGGATGTTCTTTCTGAGCTTTCTCATAATCAGGGGATTCATTTCTTCCCGATCACCGACTGAATGGGATTTGCAGATCATTAATTGAAACAAGCGAGTTAAGACTCTCTGCAAAAGCATGGGCATATCGGTACAAGGCGGGCGGGCACTCAAGAAAAGAGTCCGTGAACTGCTAAGACGTCCCGACTTTGACTCGGCCCTTGAGGAACTCTGCAGAATGCGTGGCCAGCAGGTCGTTAACCCCCTCTTTTCATTTCTCCACGATGGCGATGAAAAGGTAAAATGGGCTGCGGTGACAGCGATGGGAGCTGTTGTGGCACAGCTCGCTGATCAAGACATGGAAGCGGCCCGAGTTATCATGCGCCGCCTCATGTGGAATCTGAACGATGAATCGGGAGGCATCGGTTGGGGATCGCCGGAGGCAATGGGCGAGATCCTCTCCCGTCACAAACGCCTTGCAAATGAATATGCCCATATCCTGATATCCTATACAAAGCAAGACGGAAACTACTTGGAACACGGGTTGCTCCAGCGGGGGCTCCTCTGGGGCATTGGGAGGCTCGCTGGGGTCAGGCCTGAACTTTTCAAGAACGATGTCCATCACCTGATACCTTATATGAATTCCGTAGATGCCACCGTTAGAGGCCTTGCAGCTAGGATCTTAGGGTTCCTTCGGGCTGAAGAGGCCCGTTCGGGACTTGAACAGCTCAGTAGCGATGAATCGGAAGTTTCTATGATGGATTCCGGCCAGCTTGTGCACTGCCGTGTCAAAGACTTGGCAGAGGAGGCGTTGAAAAGACTCTGCTCCGATCCGAGCCGGTGATCACCGCCCCTTCAACGTTCTGCTCCGGCACTAGTACCTAGCTGTATAAGAAACCGTCACTATTCTGGCACGTCATTGCGAGCCCTTCGATGGACTCAGAGCCTGCCCCGAGTCCGTCGAGGGGATAAACTCCGCGAAGCAATCTCCACGTTGGAAAGCCCATCACTCTGGCATGTTCCGACGAGATTGCTTCGTCTCCCGCATCAAGTGCAGGGTTTTCGCAATGACATTATGATAACGTTGATTTATGCAACTAAGTACCACTGTCCAAAATAAATCAAGATCTAAGGTTTCCACAATATAAGTGCCTGTTCTTATACGATGGCCCATGCTGTCCGAAATTCAGGTTCCCATGAGCGCCGAGCCGCGAGCCATGGGGGTCTCTTTTCAAAAACGAAAAGTCGCTGCCCGGTGACCAGCGTAAGGCAACGGGTGAGGCCCCGC
>JASFTV010000409.1:0-3415 GCA_050050615.1 Desulfobacteraceae bacterium | reverse complement strand
TAAGCCCATTTCGCTCTCAAGCCGCCGATGGCGGCATTCCGAAAAATGCGAGGCATTTTCCTGTTGTGAAGATGCCCCGCGCCTTGGCGCGGGGAGCTTCATTCAATACGATTATTTGGAATGGCTTTTTCAACGTCACTGACGTTGAAAAGTGTTCGCATGGCTGAGGCCTCATCCCTTCACTGCTTTACCTATCCAGGAAGGACATGATTTTTTTCTCCCTCCAATCTATAGGGCCTACGGCCCGGAGGGAGAAAAACGGTCATGGCCGACAAAAGGCTTTCCATGAGGGGGTGGTCCATGCGAATACTTCTAAACATTAACAAAAGATTATAGAAAATTGGGATCTTTATGACAAGCGAGATGCTCTCTTGTCAATCATTTCCCGCCTTGAGACGCTCGATCCTCCACAAAAGATCGAACAAGGTGTTTGCCGCTGAAGTGGCCCAGGGTGAAATAGGCAATGGCCTGCTCGCGCCCGAAAAGCTTTCGCCTGATCCTGCCGTAACTCAAGCCTTGACGGTGCAGCTCCAACACGCGCTCACCTGTTTCCTCCAGATACCTGATCTTTTCAACCAGATCCCTGCGGGCATTCCCGCGGACACTTCCGCTGGCTGTGAACAGGAAAGTCACCTCCAAATTGGCAAGCTTTCGCAAAGAACGGATGATCTCCCATATATTGTAATCCGCCCGGAGGGCCTGATCCCGGCCTCCAATGTATGTGTCGCCGCTAAAGAGCCAACCGCGATCAGGTTCATAAAGACAGATGTGGTCCGGGCTGTGCCCGGGGGTGTGGATGACTTTGAAACGATGGTTTGAGGTCTCAACCGTCGCCCCTATCGCTGTACCGTTCGAAGCGTCTGGATAACCCCACATCACCAACTGGTAAGGCTTCAGGCGCTGCCTTTTACGAGGTTCGGCCAGAACAGGGAGAGCTGAAGGATGGGCCATGATCTTTGCGCCGAATCGGCGCTGAAGCGCTCCGTTGGCACCGATATGATCCTCATGGCTGTGGGTGTTGACAATGAGATCCACATAACTGCCTTCAAGCGCTGAGACGAGCTCAGACACGGTGTAAGCGCAGCCCGTGTCGGTCATCAGTCCGTCTATCCAATAAGCCGCGGTATAGTAGAGGCCTCGCCCAAGGATGCTCCTGGCTAGACGGAACTTCCGAACCCCATCTATATCTTCAATCAAAATCATTACCTTGCTTACGCCGTCCGGAAACTATATTATGTTAAAATAAAAAATATGGCAATTCAGCCCTTTCTGTTCTGTGGTTTCGCCATATCATGGTTTATCCAAATGCGATACAAAGGAGAGCACAATCACATCTAAGATGGAGGCAAGGATGCGGGTTATTATCGAGAAAAAAGGCCCGGTGACCACGGTTATGATCAATCGTCCCGATTTTCGAAATGCTGTTGATCGGTCAACGGCAGAGGCACTGGCTGATGCGTTCCGGGACTTTGAGGCGGATGAGCGGGCGCGGGTGGCGGTTCTTACTGGAGCCGGAGATTGCTTTTGCGCGGGAGCAGACCTCAAAGCCATGGCCGAGGGAAAACCGAACCGCGTTGCAGACGATGGTGATGGGCCCATGGGGCCCACGCGTATGCGCCTCGATAAACCTGTCATTGCTGCGGTGGCAGGTCATGCGGTGGCCGGGGGTCTTGAGCTTGCCCTGTGGTGCGATCTGCGTCTGATGGAAGAGGACGCGGTCTTCGGGGTATTCTGCAGGCGCTGGGGTGTTCCTTTAATGGATGGCGGCACAGTGCGACTGGCCAGGTTGATTGGTCTATCGCATGCGCTGGACATGATTCTCACCGGCCGCCCTGTGGGCGCTGAGGAAGCTCACCGAATGGGCCTAGCCAACCGGGTCGTCAAACCAGGGACCTCGCGGGCTGAGGCCGAGGCCTTAGCCAAACAGCTAGCAAATTTTCCGCAGCACTGTCTCCGCAGTGATCGCCGCTCCGCCTATGAGCAATGGGACCTTTCCTTTCAAGACGCAATGCGAAATGAGTTCCGACGGGGCCTTTCCACGATCGACAGTGGGGAGACACTCAAAGGCGCTGGTCGCTTCGCCAAGGGGGCAGGCCGCCACGGTTCTTTTGATCAGGAATAGCCTTGATTCCAGATCCTTTACCTTTTCCTTGGTCCTCACTCTGATTCCAGATTTGTTTATGAGAGGGCATGCTCCATGAACGCTGCCGTTCTCCTTGAGGAAAGGCTAGCTCGCATTATGAAAGCTGTCGCCCTGCAGAGGCCAGACCGGGTTCCGGTTGTACTGGAATACGCCTCCTTTGCAGCTCGCGTCACGAATACGCCACTACCGGACTTCCTGCTCAATCTGAGAAAATCTGTGGAGGTCATGATTGAGGCATACAAACTGGTCACCCAGGTTGGGCAAGCGGATGCCATCAACTACGGCCGTTTCTCACCATATGGATTGTGTTATCTGTGGCTCTCGAAGGTCAAGGTTCCCGGCGTGGACTTACCGGTTGACGCCTCCCACCAAGTGCTCGAAAAGGAGTTGATGACGAGAAATGATTACGACCTCGTCTTGAGAGAAGGTTGGCCGAAATTCTACCGTGCCTTTATGAAAGAGAAGGTGCTCGACGATGTGCCACCTGCGGTCCTACCCTCCAACCAACCCACAGTAGATTCAAAAGAAGCATGGGCCAAGTTGGGCGTGCCTGTCCTCAGTAACATGACCATCGGTCCGCCCTTCGAGCTCCTGTGCGGCGGCAGGTCCCTGGCCTGTTTCGCCATGGATTTGCTAGAAATCCCGGATAAGATCGAGGCGGTAATGGAGGAGATTCTCCCCCATCTGTTCGCTCCCTTTGGCCAAAAGGCCCGGACAGGCGCCTACCCTGCCGTATGGATCGGGGGTTGGCGCACTGCCCCAGCCCTTCTGTCACCTGAAATGTGGAACCGCTTTGTTTGGCCCTATCTTCGCCGGCTGGTTTATGAGGTGCTGGAGCACAAGCTGATTCCCCTCCTTCATCTGGACTCCAATTGGGACCGGGAGCTGGAGCGCTTCAGAGAGCTCCCAAGGGGGAAAATCATCATGGCCCTTGATGGGGAGACGGATATTTTCAGGGCCAAAGAAATACTCGGCGATCATATATGCCTCATGGGAGACGTTCCCGCCTCCATGCTGTTTAGGGAAGACCCTGATACGGTGTACAATTACAGCACCCGGCTCATCCGGGAATTGGGCCCGAAAGGTTTCATCCTTCATTCCGGCTGCGACATCCCTGAGAATGCAAAGCTCGAGAATGTCCGGGCGATGGTGGCAGCTGCGGTGGAGAGTTAGTTAGGGAAATGAAGCCCCGCGCACAAGAGGTCAGCGTCCTTTTTGCACCACTTTGAGAGGCGTATTCGCTGGAATCTTCTCATCGAGAGACTTGCCGTT
>JASFTV010000408.1:0-3419 GCA_050050615.1 Desulfobacteraceae bacterium | reverse complement strand
CCTGATACGGACGATAAAGGGAAATTCGAAGCGCAGATTGTTTCAGAGGTCATGGAGGGTGGTTTTACCACTGAAGCTTTCTTGGAACAAAACAAAGCGGCTATGCAGACCACCGAGGGTGTTCTCAATATAGCCATGATGCTTGAAACCCAGGCGTTGGATCTCTACATGAGATATTCACAAAAGGCGCAAGACGAAAAGAACAAGTATGTTCTGAACGATATTGCAGAAGATGAAAAGGGGCATCTGGCTGCCCTGGGTCGCCTCGTGGAGGCAAGAGTCTCGAATGACTGATGTAGGGCCATGGATCTGGATACCATTTTAGAGGAGGTTAAGCATGGATAACCAAGTCAAAATGTATACGCTGAGCACCTGCAGCCACTGCAAGGCCACCAAGAGATTTCTGGATGAGTGTGCTGTGCAATATGAATTCACGGATGTGGACATGCTTCAAGGAGAGGAAAGGGCCGCCATTCTTGAGGATGTGAGGAAACTGAATCCCCGCTGCTCCTTTCCAACCATCATCATTGGTGATAAAGTCATCGTTGGATATAAAGAAGATGAAATTAAGGAGGCGCTCGGATTATGACTGACATAGAAAAACTCCATGAGATGCTGAAGAAGGTTCAAGAGCCAAAAGGGTATCTCTTTAATAAGGACAAGGAGAGGGTCTTTGACCTGCTCGAAGCGCTTCTTGAGAACAAGAACCGCTACGGCTACATGTCCTGCCCATGCAGGTTGGCATCGGGAGATCGCGAAAAGGACAAAGACATCATTTGTCCCTGTGTGTATAGGGAGCCGGACGTCAAAGAGTACGGAAGCTGTTATTGTAATCTCTACGTATCCGAGGCCTGGAACGATGAAAAGATCCCCCGTCAGTACGTCCCGGAGAGAAGACCTCCAGAGAAGTTCTTCTCATAGGGTGATGAAAGATGTTTGAAACGGGGGAATCAACTATACGGCTTGCCTTTTTCTGGGGGGGGCTCGTTTTCTTCCTGGCTCTCGAGCTCTTAGCCTCCTACAGGCCGAATACCGTTTCAAAAGTGAAACGGTGGATCAACAACCTGGCAGTCACCCTTTTTAACAGCCTAATACTCCAACTGCTCTTCTCGACAGCCATCATTGCGACCCTGACGTATGTTCAAACACACGAATTCGGCCTCATGAACCTGTTTGAGGCTCCCCAATGGCTGGAAATCTTGCTCACGGTCGCCTTCATGGACTTCATGCTCTATGTCTGGCATCTCCTGAACCACGAAGTCCCTCTGCTTTGGCGTTTTCACAGGGTGCATCACACCGATCTGAATATGGACGTCTCCACAGCCACCCGGTTTCATATTGGGGAACTGGCCATTTCCGCCCTGATCAAAATAGCCCTCATTTTCTTCCTTGGTGCCGGCTTCATCGCTGTATTGATCTTTGAAAGCATTCTGGTCCTGTGCGCCCAGTTTCACCATAGCAGTATCAAGGTGCCCGAATGGTTTGAAACCATCTTCTGGGTTTTCTTCGTTCCTCCTTCCATGCACCGGATCCATCATTCTGTCGTCATTAAAGAGAGGAACACCAACTACGGGACCATATTTTCCCTCTGGGACCGCTTCTTGGGTACCCTGCTCAGGAATGTTGACCAAAAGAGGATACGGATCGGCGTCGGGGCCTATCCCAAACCGCACAAGCTTAACTTCCATCAGTTGCTTCTGATGCCGTTCACCCGGCCCGTAAGGTAGTTATTGTGAAGATGCCGCCTCCGCAAGGGCGGGGGTGAATGGCGCGTGGTTTTTGTGGGGGTGGAGGGGGGCTTGCCCCCGCCCTGTGGGCGGGGAGATTCACTACGGAAAGGAGCAAAGATATGGATAAAGCGACCGAGGAAATTCTTGATGGCCTAAGAATAGCCATTGAGACAGAGCTTACCGGCCACGAATTCTACAAAAATACCGCCAAAACCACGACGGACCCCATGGGAAAGGAGACCTTTGAGAGGATGGCCGGGGAGGAAATGAGCCACTTCAACTACTTGAGGCACCAGTACAAGTCCGTCCTTGAGAAAGGGAGGTACGACTTTTCAAAAAAGCTGACCAGAGGGCATCATAAACACGCTGAAAATCCTATATTTAGCGAGGAAATAAAGGGCAGGATTAAGGATAGCCATTTTGAAGTGAGCGCTTTAACCATTGGCATGAAATTGGAAATGGATGCCATGCGATATTATCGAACACGCGCGGAAAAGGCTCAAGATCCCGAGGTGAAACAATTTTACAAGGACTTGGCCGACTGGGAACAGGATCATTTTCGTGCCTTCCAGCGAGAGCTTGAAATGCTGAAGGAGGCATACTTCCAGGCGAACAATTTTATTCCCACATAGCGTCCAGGGTTAGCTGAAAGAACAGCTCAGGTGAGACGGAGAAGGGTCATTGATATCTGAAGGGTCTTACGTGGCTTGGTCTTTCGAGGTTATGAACCTTTAGGCGTCTATATGAGAAAAGCGACGCCGTGTCAAGGAGCTCCCGGACGTGGAAATATGGGCTCCCGTTATTCTTTTGGCTTTCAATAAAATACAAACCCAGTGAGGATTGGGAGAGATCGATGGATGATGCCGTTCTATGGCAACAAGAAAGAGAGGAGAATCTTAGTGTCCTCTTTAACACACGTCGTTTGCAAGATTCAGCGATTGACGATTTTGTCTTGTAATCGTGATAAAGGTTGATAGACTGAAACGAGGCCATCTCGCGAGGGTTTTTGCTCCGCTACATTTTAGCCATTGAGAGAACACAACGGACCATGACGTTTTACTCTGAAATCCAATTACTCAGTGGTCATCATCTCCATCAGAACGTCATACAGGAAGCTGTTTTCTCAGCCGAGCAGTACGTTTGGATAGCCACGGCCAACCTGAAGGATATGCATATACCCGTAGCTCGCCGCTACAAGCCCATCTTGGAGATTTTTGACCAAATGGCCGCGAGAGGTGTCTTATTTCGTATCGTCCATGCTGACTTACCCTCACAACCTTTTCGCACAACCCTTGAAAGGTTTCCTCGCTTGACCTCAAACGCCCTAGAGCTACAAATATGTCCGCGCTGTCATTGGAAGATGGTCATCGTGGACGGAGCGTTTGCTTATCTGGGTTCCGCTAACTTTACAGGAGCAGGTTTGGGTGCTAAAAGCGAGAACAGCCGGAACCTGGAGGTCGGAATAACCTCCAAGGACTCGAAACTGGTCAGAAAAATAGAGGCGTTGTTCGATATCTTTTGGATCGGCTCTTACTGCATTGAATGCACGCTGCGAGCAGACTGTCCCGACCCGATAGGTCAAGATTAGAGCGGGGGGGTCTGCTCACTCGCCTTTGCGCGGATTCGACCGTCGCAGCTGAAGCGCCTACTTCGGCGGAACAGTTTGCCCCCCTTATTTGGACGCGCGAG
>JASFTV010000407.1:0-3425 GCA_050050615.1 Desulfobacteraceae bacterium | reverse complement strand
ACCAGATCTGCTCCCAGATGCAAGGCGAAATTTTTTACAATATCGGCCGCCTTTTCAGGAGGCACCTTTTGTGGTAGATTTTCAGGGTCAGGCTCGGCCACAGCATGATTGCCCATGAAGCCGCACATGTGGAAGGCGGCCTCGGTCATGGCTGTATTGGATGGATAGCCCCGGTCGATGGCACCGGGTGGCCCTACCGGGAAACCGCCGCTTGCTCGACGCCTGTCGTCATACGGTCTCTTTTCAGGATGCGCTTCGTAGTACTGGTGGTATTGTTCTGTCCCGGGTTTTAGTCCTTCAATACGGGCAAAAACAATGTCCCGCTCATCAAAGCGCTTGACCTCGCCCACGACATGGCCCACCGTCCCCTTAGCCTCGGGCTTTCCAGGTATGAGGCAAATCACCAAAAACACCATATAAAACCCGAAAAGAACTGCAATGGGAATTCGAAGAATCGGTAACCAGAGGATCATGGGAAGCAGGATGAAATGAAATATGACCCCGGCCCAGCCAAACCTTGGAGCCCTCGGTTCTTTCTCCCTTTTCGATTCCACGGCAAAAACCATGGCGGCCAGAATCACAAGCAGATCAATGACTATCAGCAGGAACAAAAACATACCATTCACCTCCATATCTTAACGCAAAGCCAAGTAAGCAAACTACGCCCGAGGGGAGTCGCTCTGATCTACCCCAGGAGGGGATTTACGCAATGTTGTTGGAGCATCAGAGGTCGAGTTTGACGTTCATGAACGCCCTTCCGCCTCGGGTAGCTTTCCCACCTCACAAAGAAGTGATTTGAATCCGGGAAAACCGGAGATGGGGTCACGGTAATCGGGATCAATCAGCGTGTTCACATCCGCTTCGGGATATCCGTGATACATATTGATCACGCCAGGGGGGACAATCTCGGTCAAGTTGGCCCTGACCAGAATCGCTCCCCGTGGTGTTGAAAGTCTGACCCAGTCACCAGCGGAGATCCCCCTGTTTTGTGCGTCACTGGGATTTATGTCCGCCATGGGATCCTGCCGAAGCGTTCTCATCCAGGGCAAACGAAAGGTTCGGGAATGGATAAACATCGGAAGACGGGCTCCTGTGGTGAGGATGAGCGGATAATGGGCAGCCACGTCCGGGGTGGACCGCGGGCTCAATTTGGGTTCCCGGAATTTGGGGAGGGGGTCTATTCCGAATTTTTCCAATACCTGGGAGGTGAATTCCATTCGCCCGGAAGGGGTCTTGAACCCGTCTCTTTCATATTTTCGGTATGGTGGCAACAAGACATTCTCGACGGTCATCCCACGTGGATGCTTTTCGAGCAGCTCCACCTTGAGTCCAGATGGCTCAAGGATCCAATCAATACACGAACGGTAACCCTTTTGGAGGAGGAGGTCGTCTGGAGCCAAGGTCTTGGCCAGATCAAAGATGATATCCGCGTCTGAGCGGGATTCTCCCAGAGGTTTGATGACCGGGTGTGTCCAGATCACAAACTGATCGGCGTAGAACTTGAGTTCGCTCCTTTCAAAGGAAGTACAGGCAGGCAAAACAATGTCAGCCAATTTGGCCGTATCCGTCATGAAGAGATCCACATCTACAAGAAAATCCAGCATTTTCAAAGTATTATACATGTTATCCGATCCGGGCCACATCCGATAATTGAGGCCGAACCCAACGATAGCCCTGATAGGGTAAGGGCTTTTGCTCTGGATCTGAGAAGGGATGTGCATTGCCTGGGCCTCGGGTATCAGGCTGCACCAGACGGGGTACTTGTCTTCCCCTACTCTGGGGGCCATTTCGGTCCATGATTGCGATTCTTCGAACGCCTGTTCTCGCGTCTTCACCCCATTGGAGACATAGAGGTAGTCCGAAGGGAACACATAGTTTCCGCCAGGCACATCGAAGTTCCCTGTTAGGCCGATGAGGGCCAGCACGGCGCGCTCGTTCTGAAGGCCGTTGGTGTGGTGTACCGTGGGACTCGCCCCGGACATCAGGGAGGCGGGTTTGCTGGTGGCATAGAGCCTTGCCGCCTTTGTGAGGCGTGTCGCAGGCACACCGGTAATCTGCTCGGTCACAGCTGGGTTGAAACCCCGCACATAAGCCCTGAAAGCCTCAAAACCGAATGCCCACTTTTCGATGAATTCCCTGTCATAGAGCCCCTCTTCAATAATGACATGCGCCAGGCCGAGAGCCAGGGCTCCGCTAGTACCTGGGCGGATGCGAAGATGGATGTCTGCATGGGCTGTCAGTGGCGTAAGCAGGGGCCCAACCTCTATGATCTTGAGCCCCCTCTCTCTGGCATTCAGAAGGCTCTTGGCCCCCACAGGGTTTGAATAAAAAGGGTTTCTGCTCCAAACGAGGAGGCATTTTGACTGTCCAACATCAGGATCTCCCTCATCCCCATAATTAAGCTTGGCAGCCGCCAAGACCGCGGTGTAGCAGGTGCTTGATTCAGTGGCATAGTTGGGGGAACCGAAGCTGTGGGCCAATCGCTTCAGGAAAGGTCTCATCCATTTGGGATAGCCTGCATAAAAGACCGCCGATTCGGGTCCGGATTCCTTCTTTATTTTGAGGAGACGTTCGGTAATGAGGAAGAGGGCCCGTTCCCAGGAGATGGGATCGAATTGGTCGGTTCCCCTCTCTCCTTTTCTCAAAAGTGGGGTCATGATTCGGTCTTCATGGTAGATATATTGGCGGCTGGCCGCCCCCTTGGGGCAGAGAGCGCCTTGATTGTGAGGGTTGTCTTTGGCCCCCTCGACCTTGATGACAATTTCATCCTTTACGTATGCATCTATGCCGCAATGGGAATTGGGATTACAGATGGAACAGATGGTCGGCCGGATCTCAATGCCGCTCTCCTCACCTGGAATCTTGCCTTTGACGCTTTTGTCCGCAGGCAATTCTCCATGAGTCGTCATGGTCGCTTCTCCGTCCATGCTGATCTTACCGTATCTAAGATGCTTTTCATAAGCCCTTGGGTGGCAATCTATTCTGTTTGAAAGACACCTGTTGTGTTGTCCCGCAAATACCTTGCAAAATTTTCATTTCAAGGATCTCTCCCTAGGGTCGAGATGAGAATTTAATGACGGTCCATAACACCAGAAGTATCCAATAACGCGCGAAATTGGTCAAATCGCCGTTACTGGGAAGAAAGGAAATGAAACGCCTCGACTGCAGGACGAGACATTTTGGAATTTTCGTGAGAATGAGAAAGCCCCGATCGTTTGTGTCGGGGCTTCTTTTCTTGTACCATTTAGCCTTATGAAACAGCTCGGTGATGGTATTGGTCTCTATTCTTCCTCTTCGAGTTCAATCCCGTCTCTCTCGTACTGGGCATCTCTGAGTTCATGCGCTTTCTGGATCTCCTCTTCGCTCCAGGGCTCAATGACGAGGGAATCTGCGACGAGTTCCCACAGGTACTTGACCTCAATACC
>JASFTV010000406.1:0-3427 GCA_050050615.1 Desulfobacteraceae bacterium | reverse complement strand
GTGGAGACCTCATCCATGTCGCCTCCTGCCGGACCCCATCTGAAGAGGCGGAATTGACCGTAGAGCAAATCGAAAAGCTCATAGGCGGGACGTCCTACTTTTCACTCGATAGCGGCAGGGTCTCTTCTCATGAGGATGGGGAAAATCTCAGTTTCGGTGATATCGCCGTTCTGTTTCGCCTCAATGCTCAAGGGGATGCCTTTGAAGAGGCCTTCTTGAGGGCTGGTATACCTTTTGTTCGATCAGGTGAGAAACCATTGATCAGCCGCTATCCGATCAACATCCTCTGGCGCTTTTTTCAAGCGCTTCGGTATCCGGATAACCCTTATTATTTGAATGCCTACCTCGGTCTTCCCGAGATGAAAACCAGGGACGGAAAAGAGATCCTCAGGCGCTACGAGGCTAAGGGACCTCTTCCAACCCTCATTCATCAGGCTGTGACCTTTCATCAGTTTGATAGCTTATCAGAGGAATCTGAGGATGCACTGCGCCGCATCAAGAAAATTACCGAAGATTTTGAAGGAGATTTGGCTTCCTTCTTGGATGCCCTCTCTCTCGAGCGCGGTATCGACCATAGTGCCCTTTTAGGCGATCGCATAGCCCTCATGACCCTTCATGCAGCCAAAGGTTTGGAGTGGCCGGTGGTATTCGTCACAGGATGCGAGGATCAGCTTATGCCGTGCTCTCTTTTTGGAGACCGAGATGAAGCAGAGGAAAAGAGGCTCTTTTACGTGGGCGTGACGCGGGCTCGTTCGAAACTCATTCTATCTTATGCGAAGGGCCGCACCGTCAACGCACGCCGTCTGGATATGGCCCCCTCCCCTTTTATCTCCCTCATCCCTGACACCCTGATTTGTCCTTTGGAGCGTGGGACGTGGAAGCCCAAAAAGAAACCCCACAAGCAGATGGACTTGTTTTAGATGATGCTTTTGCGGAAGCGTCAGTGTTTGAAGGCACGCTGGCCCGTGAAAACCATGGTCACCTGGGGATCCGCCTCATTGCACGCTTCAATGGACTCAAAATCTCTCAATGAACCGCCGGGCTGCACGATGGCCCTTATTCCTTGCTTGATCCCCACGTCAACCCCATCCCGGAATGGGAAAAAGGCGTCAGAAATCATGGTTGCATTGATAAGGCCCCCCTTTGCTTCTTTGGTCTGCTGGTCGATTCCTTCCAGAAGGGCGCGATCTCTCTCGCCGGCTTTCACCTTCTGCTCCAGGTCCTTGTAAGGAAGCCCGTGTCTATCGAAGCAAAGCCAATCTGCATGTTTGGTGTAGGCCTTGAAGATGGCGATTTCAGCCACGCCCACCCGGTCTTGCTCGCCAGTACCTATACCAACGGTGACGCCGTCCTTGACATAGATGATCGAGTTTGACGTGATTCCCTGTTCCACGTTCCAACCGAAAAGCATGTCCGTATATTCCTCTTCCGTGGGTTTTCTGGCTATGGTATAGGTCTTGCCTTTGTACTCTGCACTGGCAAGGGTGAAGTCCTTTGCAGATCTGATGCGATTGACAGGGGACTGTTGGACGATGATCCCCCCGTCGACAAGGCTCTTGAAGTCTACAAAACAGGTATCAAGATAGGATGAAAGCTGATCGATCCGGTTGATCCGTATAATCCGAAGGTTCGTCCTATTGGCCAGAATCGGGATCGTGCCCGCTTCAAAATCGGGAGCCGCCACAACTTCCAGGTAGTTTTTCGAGATCAGTTCCGCAGTGGCCATGTCGACAGGCCTGTTGAGCACGACACAACCGCCGAAGGCGGCAATCCTATCTGCCCTATCCGCCTTGTGATAGGCTTCTGACAGGCTGGTGCCATAGGCCACACCGCAAGGGTTGTTGTGCTTAACAATGACGGCAGCCGGTCTATCCATCAGGTACTTGATGACATTGATGGCGTTATCCACATCCGTTAGATTGATCTTGCCGGGATGTTTTCCACTCTGGATCATATCTTCCTCGGTGACCGCAGAAACCAATCCCCTTCCCGGTTCAATAAACTGGCATTGTCCGAGAAACAGATTCCCGTTGACAAGCTCATAAAGGGCCGCCTCCTGGCCCGGGTTTTCACCGTACCGGAGGCCTTTCTCGATCAGCTCTCCGGATTTCTCATCAGGTATCTTCCACGCTCTCTTTTTATAGACGAGCACTTGATCACCAAAGGAGATGGTCATTTGAGAAGGAAAATGGTCATCCATCACAGTTCGATACATCTTTTTCAAATCATCCGCCATAAACCCCTCCATTTATAAAATTGCGGAGCAATTTTATGCCTTGTGCTTTTCGATGTATGCATAAGCGTTGTGGTTGTGGATGGACTCATAATTCTCCGATTCAACAGCAAACCAGGTGATATTGGGATCCGTGTTCAGTTTTACGGCGATCTCCCTGACAATGTCCTCCACAAACATGGGGTTCTCATAGGCCCTCTCAGTAACGTGTTTTTCATCTTCCCGCTTTAGCACAGAAAAGACATCGCTCGACGCGGACTCCTCCACGAGCTTGATCAGGTCCTCTATCCACACGAACTTCTTGAATCGAACCTGGAGCTTTACCTCACCACGCTGATTATGGGCACCAAAGTCGCTGATCTCCTTAGAGCAGGGGCAAAGGGTGGAAATAGGAACCCGGATGATAAGCATCAAATCCATCGTTTTGCTCAATGATCCCTTAAACGCACACTTGTATTCCATGAGGCCCTGGACGCCGCTCACAGGTGCGGCCTTGTTGATAAAATAGGGAAAAGTGATCTCCATGTGAGCACTTTTCGCATCAAGCCTCCTTATCATGTCCTCCAAGATGTCTGAAAAACTTTGAAGGGATATACGCCGACTGTGCTCGTTCAGGATCTCTACGAAACGGCTCATGTGGGTCCCTTTGTAATAGCGAGGCAGGTTCACGTACATATTGATTTCGGCCACAGTCTGTTGCGTACCCATATCTTTGTCGCGGACCGTAATGGGATACCGAATGCCCTTAACCCCTACTTGGTCTATGTCTATGTTCCTGTAATCCTTATGCTTCTGTATGTCTTCCATGCCCTCCCCCTTCAACCCGGACGCTTCGAGAAAGCATTATTTAATATCTTCAAAATCAAAGTCAATAAAAACCAATCTGGGATACCATCAACCCTTTTTCCGTGATAAAATATGTTATTGAATTTATAACTTGATTTTGTGTTACCAAGAATATAATTTTGTCGTTGATATACGCTTTTTCGGGGCGTGGCGCAGTCTGGTAGCGCATCCCGCCCCTTGAGGGCGGGAGTGTCGGAGAATAAACTAGCAACGGAACCTATTCTTTCGCCTTTTCCTAGGGAATATGAAAACCTGATGTCGGGGCGTGGCGCAGTCTGGTAGCGCACCTGCTTTGGGAGCAGGGTGTCGGCGGTTCAAATCCGTCCGCCCCGACCAGTGATTTCAATC
>JASFTV010000405.1:0-3441 GCA_050050615.1 Desulfobacteraceae bacterium | reverse complement strand
CAGGGAGAAGCTATCCCCTTACAAAGTCCCCAAGATCATCCAGTTCATGGAAAGATTGCCCTTAACCCCGGTGGGGAAGGTGGATAAAAAAGCGCTACGGTGAGACTTTTCTAGAAAGCATCAGCCTATGATGTCTAACTGCTGGCTAATTTACCATTTACAAAAGGGTGATTCCCTTCTATGTCTCGACAGGCACTACGCATTATACTATACTTTCTTTGTCTGAAAGGGGATTTTATCACTGGTACAAAACGTCTTTCGTCCAACCCATTGGTGAGAGGAGGTTGTTATGGGGTCCAAGCTTTGGCATGGGAGCAAATGGCCCGAAGGGGTTCCGTACGAAGTCACTGGATATGAGAAGCCGCTTTTTTCCATTCTGGATGAGTCGGCGCGCAACTATCCTAACGCAACGTATACCATCTTTTCAGATGCAGGCCGGACTTTTGCGCAGGTCAAGGAAACGGCGGACCGGGTAGCCAATTTCCTGGTCTCACGCGGCATTGAAAAAGGAGACCGGGTCGCCATCTTTCTGCCCAACCTACCGCACTATCCGGAGATATTTTTCGGCATTCTCAAAGCTGGCGGGGCCTGTGTGACCTGTAATCCTCTTTACAAGGTTTCGGAACTGAACTCTCAGCTCAAAGATTCAGGGACAAAGGCTGTCTTTGTGATGGACCACCCTACCTTCTATCCGACCGCGTTGGAGGCACTGGAAGAGACCGAGGTTAAGACGGTGGTCATCTGTAACGTCAAGTCCTATCTGCCAAAGCTTAAAGGTCTTCTGGGTTCCCTTTTGGGGAAGATCCCGAAGGCAGACCGCCATGAACCCGCACATTTCATGTTTGATGAGATCGTCAAATCAGCCCGGCCGGAAACCCCTGAGCTTGATATCAATCCCTCGGAAGATGCCGCGCTTATCCTATACACGGGTGGCACGACCGGCGCGCCCAAGGGGGCCTGTCTGAGCCACGCCAATCTGGTTTCCAACGTGATGACCACCTATGAATGGGTTCGCGTTTCAACCGAGCCGGGGATAAAGGCGGAACAACTTGAGAAGGGCGGTGCGCATACTTACCTGGGTGTCTTGCCCTGGTACCACAGCTTCGGCCTGACCCTGGTTATGCTGGAGAGCTGTTATTCGGCCTCTCGTCTCGTATGCATTCCTGACCCACGAGCGGGGAAGCCGCCTTTTACCGATGTCCTGAGGGCTATTGAGAAATACAAGGTGACCCTTGTCGTGGCGGTCCCCACCATCTATTCGGCCATCGTCAACCATCCTTTGACCGACAAGTTTGACCTTACCTCCATCATCGGATGTGGGTCTGGAGCAGCCCCTCTCCCGGCTGAAGTCATTAAACAGTTTGAGGAGAAGACAGGTGCGGTTATCTTTGAGGGCTACGGTTTGACGGAAACCTCCCCGGTTTTGACAATTAACCCGACGAACCTTGAGCAGCGAAAAATCGGCTCGGTAGGACTCCCTTTTCCCGGTGTGGACGTCAAGATCGTGGATTTGGAAACAGGTCTTAAGGAGCTTCCCCAAGGTGAGGATGGTGAGATCGCAGCTTCCGGCCCCCCGATCATGCTCGGGTACTGGAACAAACCTGATGCAAATGAGGCCGTATTTCGGGAGATTGAAGGGGAAAGGTTTTTCCTGACTGGCGATATCGGTCATATGGATGAAGCGGGGTTCGTGATCATTACTGACCGTAAGAAGGATATGATTATTGTTGGAGGATTCAACGCCTACCCCAAGGAGATCGAGGAGGTGCTCTATACCCACCCCAAAGTAGCGTTGGCAGCCGCAGTGGGCGTGCCCGATCCGCACACCGGTGAAACAGTCAAAGCCTTCATACAACTCAAACCGGGTGTTGAGGCGACAGAGGAGGAAATCTTGGGGTTTTGCAAGGATAAAATGGCCGGTTACAAGCGTCCCAAGTCCGTCGAATTTCGCGAGACTCTGCCCACCTCGGTGGTGGGCAAGGTCTTGAGGAGGGTCTTGCGGGAAGAGGAACTCAAGAAGCAAAAAGCTTCCTGAGAGGATGCTGGATCCATGCGGCTGGGCCCTCCTTTAGGATCCAAGATGTCTGTCTAAGAAATGAAAAATCTGAGGAGGTTGAGAATAGCATTAATGTTGTGGAACGGGCGTGACTTGAAGCTCAGGCGTTGTTTCTGGGGTGCAGTGATGAGGCCGCAGGAATCCAAGCCAATATATTGAAATCGTGTTTCCGATGAAACTCCGACTCAGAGAATTTTGGAAACCAACCGCAGGAAACAAGCAACCCCTTTATCTCGAATTGATTTCGTTTCTCTTGGTATTTGGCCTGGGAATCCTCTGGTGGTGGGCTGAGATATTTCGGGTCGTGTGGCAACCGGACGGGAACAATTATCAGCTAGCAGCCGATCTGGTCCGACAGGGACGTTCTCCTTACGAGCACCCGCTTTATCCCTATCCACCAACGATAGCTGTTATCGGCGCTTGGATCACGGGACTCTGGGGAAGCGAGGCTTTCAGACTGATCTTTCGCATTGCAAATCTATTGGGTGGATGTGCGGCGCTTTGGGGTTCCTGGCTGTTGAGTCGGTGGCCTTGGCTGCTCAGACTCGGTGCGGCGGGGCTCGGTATCTTTTTGGCCCCTACACTGGCCAATGGCATCATTTCTGATAACGTATCGACGCTGGCCAGCGGCACTGCGATCGTCGGGCTCGTCTTGTGGCAACGCATTCCTCTTGTGGCAGGAATCATGTTGGGGTTCAGTTTAGCCCTCAAGCCTATTGCAATCATCGGTTTCGTTTTATTGGCTCTCCACCGCCCTTCCTTGCCTCAACGAAAACAATGGTTTGCCAGCGGGATCGCCGTTATAACGTTAGCCATTTTGCTATCTATTGCTCCACAATGGCTTCTGAGTGGCCTTTCGGATCCCAACGTGAAAGCGACTGCCTCTGATTGGGCAAGGGATTACATCAATGTCTCCCTCTGCCGCGTTCTTGCTTTCTTTGGAATAAAGCTTTCACCCTATGTGCCCATGGCCATTATTTTGTTCATAGGCATCTTGTATGTAAGAAGGCGTTCTTTGAATGAAATTCAAATCCTATGTGTCGCTTGTACGGCATCGCTCCTGGCGTTACCCATCGTCTGGAGGCATACGCTACTGCTCGCATTGCCCATTCAATGCATGGCACTGGTGATGGCTGTTCAGCGGCTTCGCCAGGGCTGGAAAGGATCTCAAAAGATTGAGGTAAGCGAGAGTCGACTGCGTGGCCTAAGTCAGTTGTTGCTGGTCATCGCAGGCTGTATTACTATCTTTGAAGCAGATCTGTACAGCGTACTCGTACCCGAATGGCCTTACTGGCTTCATGGCGTGACACTGCTCATTCCAATTGCAGTGCTGATTCTGCTAACCGGTTATGTGGTCAGAGCTGAAGATGCATCAGCTTCTGAGA
>JASFTV010000404.1:0-3450 GCA_050050615.1 Desulfobacteraceae bacterium | reverse complement strand
TACTTAACACTTTGATGGAGTGCCGGAGCATTGGGGGAATGAAAACCATCAAGCCCAACGAAACGACGGCCGCTCATGGAAGAGATGCTTCGCCGTATTCAACGCGTCATCCTTGCCTCAAAGCGACGATCAGGGAATTGATCTTTTGTCAATCCAAGAAACGCTGGCTAGCGCATTCTAGAGGCAATATTGACGGGTTGTCAATATGGATAAAACCTGGCACATGAGAGGCTCTCCCCTTACGCCTCTCAAAATACGCCCGCCTTCGGATGCCATCATTCTATATGCTGAATGAATTTCGCTCTTCCTGGGGCGACGGTATGTGTACTCAACCCATTCCCCACTTTCATTCACAAACGCCGCAAGAATTGAGTGGGTAATCCCGCGATGGTGAATGAGGCAGAACGCCGGATTACCGAGGCCGACGAAGTTGTCCGCATCCGGGAGCAGGGAGGTGATCACACAAAAAACAAATATCCTGCGGGCAGGGAAGACTTCCTTGAACGCCTGTCCCTGAAGTGCACCGGCTGCCATATGCATGACAAGTTCCGTGACAACTCCTCATGGTCAGACCATGAGAAACCTGAGATTTCTTAGGTCTTGTCTCCAAATCTAATTCTCAGAAACCCTCCAATCAACCCTTGGACGTCTGTTAACCGGTCAAACTAAACGAAAAGTTATCAAGAATGAGCGTGATTTATCATTGACACACAAAATGCCATCAAATAATGTTTGAACATCATTCAGGACTTTGAGCAGGTGAAAGATTTTCTCCAGAGTCTTAAGGCAGCCTAATCACAGGTAGGAGAACTGGCGGAGAAAAGACCCAATGAGTCAATATATGCAGATTGATATCAAGCTTGTTCCTTTTTATGAAAGGGGTTTTGAGGCTCATTTCCCAAAGCTCGCAAAACTCTTTCATAGCTTGGATTACGCCGAGCCCTTCGAAAAAGAGACCTCACTTTACGTGCTAGTCGATTCTTTACAGAGGATGTCCCGTGACCCGAAGATCCCTTCGAACATTAAACAGAAAACTGCCCCTTTTCTGGAAAAACTTCGCCCCCTCAAGGAAAAAGCCCGAGAACTTCTTCTCTCAAGACACCTCAATGAACTGGACCGGTTGCTCTACCAAATGGAAGATGAATTCGAGGACCTCGAAAAAAGCCTCTAGGAAGCAATACCCTTATCCCCAGCAGATAGATACGCAGGCTGAGTGCTGACACAAGCCCAGTGGTGTAAAGGGCGTTATTTCCTTTCAGGGATGCGAAAAGAGAAAGGTCTCTTTAGGCCCTCCTTGTGGCAAGTTAGGTATTTCCAGACGCCATCCCTTGCTCTAAGAAAGAAACCAAAATGGACGGCGGTTTTTCCGAGAGAAGTTTCAGATAGGCTCAAAGGCCAAATAGGTTTCCGGAATTTGCGTATCTTCTCGATGCAAGAACTTCACCTTCACGCGCATACCCACCTTTATGCTCTCTGGATCGGCCGCATCCACCCCTTCAATACGGGCATCCACCCGACCCCCTTCATCCAGTTCCACCACCCCTGATACATAAGGATGCTTCCGATCATATCCCTGGGCCACCATGAAAGGCGGTGCAATGGTAATACACGTAAAAGCGGCGAGCTTCCCCTCCCCCTTCATCTCGATCCACTCTATCTCGGAATTGTAACACTTGATGCAAATGGATCGCGGCGGCACATAGTGAGCACCGCATTCTTTGCAACGGGATCCCATGAGCTTCTCTTCGTTCAAGAACTGGTTGTATGAAATATCACTAAATGGCCTCTCATCCATCTTTTCATCTCCTCTCAAGAATGGTAAAGGTGCATGTCCCGCCCGTACCACCAAGGTTGTGGGCACCTCCAATGCGTAAATCTTTTATGGGGACCTGTCTTTTCCCAGCCTTACCTCTCAGTTGTGTCCACACCTCGTAGAGCTGGGAAACCCCTGTTGCTCCCACAGGGTGGCCTTTGCATTTAAGCCCTCCCGACGTGTTAATCGGTTTGGGTCCATCAAGCCTTGTCGCTCCCTCTTCAATCGCCTTGTAGCCCTCACCCGGTTTGAAAAACCCCAGATCCTCGATGTGAACCACCTCGGCAATGGAAAAACAATCATGCACTTCACCAAACTGAATGTCTTTGGGCTCCAGCCCTGACATGCCATAGGCCTCCTGCGCAGCATACCTTGTGGCTTCAAAATAGGTAAGATCGGCGCTGGCATGAAAACCTCTGCCGCTTCCCTGCCCAATACCGGCCACATAGATGGGATCCTCCGTAAAGTTCTTGGCTATCTCTTCTGCCGCCAACAACATACAACTTGCGCCGTCACTGATCGGACAACAATCAAAGAGGTGCATGGGCCATGCAACCACCGGATTTGCCCGTGGATCTCTCAGAAAATCTTTCTCATCGTCCCACTCGGGCAAAGGCTGTTCCTTTTTCCGAGCACTCTCCGTCTTCGCGTTCATAATATCTCGAATGGTCATCGGAAACTGCGCTTTGGGATTCAGAGGCGCATTGTTGTGACTCTTGATGGTCACATTCATAAGATGCTCACGATTCGCGCCGTACTTGGCAAAATAGGCTGTCGCCACAGCACCAAAAACGCCAGGAAAAGTAAACCCCACCTTTCCTTCGTAGGGCACCGTAGCCAGCGCCAACCCTTCTGCCACTTCCTCGGTGGTTCGCTTTGACATCTCCTCCACGCCGCCTACAAGCACGATGTCATAAAATCCGGAGGCTATTGCAAAAATCCCTTCCCTAAAAGCAAGCGCGCTCGAAGCACATGCCCCTTCCGTCCTCGTGGCAGGTTTTGGCGTAAGACCGATTACATCAGAAATAAGGGGTCCCCAATGAGACTGCTTTATGAAATAGTCATTGGAAAAGTTTCCCAGATAAAGGGCGTCAATGTCGGCAGGATCGATGCCCTTCTCCACTGAGGCGAGCATCTCCCTGAAGGCTTCTGCAAATAAATCTTTTGAATCTCGGTTTTTGAACATACCGAATTTCGACATGCCAGCACCTACAACCGCAACGCCCCTTCCAAGTCTTCTATGCTTTTTCATATTTCCTCCTAGATACGCAATCGTGGACCAAAGTGTGGTTTAGAATTAGTGGCAAAACACCGTTTTGAGCAAAATATCAGTAGCAACAAAATTCATACTATAAAACACCCACCCGATTTGGCAAAGAAAAATTAGCAATAATTGTGATTTCCAGCGGTAGGCCCACTGAAGGGAGCCACGGGACCGGTTGAGCCGGTTGCAGGCGACGAGAATAACGAGCGTTCCTTCACCTACCACTGTAACAGGTGCTATTGCCTTCCGGTTTCGAGACAGAAACTTTTCAGCCCTGACTTTATCTGCCAGTTCGATCTGAAAATAGGGTCTTTTTACCAAGAAAATACGGGTTTTACCCCATTTGTTTTTCTCTCCTTCTTAGAATAGAGAA
>JASFTV010000403.1:0-3452 GCA_050050615.1 Desulfobacteraceae bacterium | reverse complement strand
TCGCTTACGAATATCTTTCGGCGCTCGGTACCCCAGATCATGATGTAGTGCAGGAGACCGGGCGCCTGCCCGCCATCGCGAGACTCAGCCGAGGCGGGCCGGCGTCCAGGCGGACTTTTCTCGGTATGGATTCGAATTCCCTCAGCACCAGATCCCCTCTCAACTTGCCTCTTTACCGGTGTCCCCCTTCTACCCACTTCGAATTTTCTTGCAGTTACGGCGTAAGGGCACGCAACGACATTCCTTCTTGCCGATATTGATAAGATGTGGTAGAAACCATTTGAGTGCTGGGTAATTTTATGTCCCGGAATAATAGCTCAACTGAAACTCCTATTCTATCCCCCTTCATCGCGCATAACTCGAAGCACCACCATCGCTGTCCTGCTCAATTCATTGCCCACTCTGATTCGCTACTGGCTGCTCGCTCATCAATAAGGCCTTTCCAAAAACCAGGGGCAATGGTAAATAAGAGTCAAACGGAGATTTGACCCTCTATAAACGAATATTTCATGAAATGACAGGCGAGAACCCACCGGAAAAGAAATGTCGTGGAAATGATCTTCATATGGGAAAAACGGTCAGGTACTGGCCGGGGCCGATGACCTCATCCAACTCATTGGTCGCAAGGTCATCGTAGGCAAAGATATCACAACATAATTCAAGGAGGTATTATCAATGAAACCAGAAACTTCAGGGAAAATTAAGTATGGAGTTTGGGGTCTTATTGTTGGGGCAGTCATCGCAATGATCATCGGTTTTGCATGGGGGGGTTGGAAAACCGCCGACACGGCCAAAACGATGACCGAAGAAGCGGTTTTGGCGAGTCAGGCAGCGATCTGCGTCGCCCAATTTATGAATGAACCGAATCATGAGGAGCTACTTAAAGAATTTGGGGAATTAGATTCATGGAAGAGAGCTGAATTCTTGGAAAAAGGGGGCTGGGATAAAATGCCCGGGCAAGAAAAGGCTGACTATGCTGTAGCCCGAGCATGTGCCGATGGGCTTGAACTTCTTATCAAAAAATGAGTTTGGCTGTCAAAGGTGACTCATACGTTGTTTTATATAGGTCACCTTTTTCAATAAATGGGTACAGTGTTAATGTCAGTACGTCGCAGCGACGAGACAAGGAGCAACACAGCGATGCGAGCTTATGGCGCTGTGTATATGAAGGGGGGATGCAGGTCAAAAAGTGGCCGTTTGGCTCTTGACAGTATAGCTTCTCTGGCTTATATTAAAAGGTTGTGTGGATAAATTATTTATTCTTAATCTCGTGTTCTAATACAGAGCACATCAAGAATGCCTCGGCATAGAAAGGAAGACAGTTTTGGTACCGAGATGCAAACACGGCCTCATCAAGGACCAGTGCAGCATTTGTTTGAAATTGGCTCAAAGGTCTTTCGTAGAAAAAACACCCCGTGGGAGAACCAAATCAGCAACCAACAAGTCAAATAAAGATTGAGGGGTAGAGTACACCCGTCAACAAAGCGAAATAAATCCTGCCCGGTATTTCCACACTTCCGGAGCTTTCGTAGTCGCTGACCGTGCTCCAAAAGATTATGGTGTTCGCGTCAGTTGCCGTATTCGTGACTTTGTAGGCCCTCGAAATCTTCTCATCTTCTTCTTACACATCAAGGATCACCTTCACCTAGTCATCTTCTGGAAGCGCATAGCCATAACCGACCATTCGCACCCTTTGTTCGGCTCAATGACCGTTTTTCCACCGGGGTGAATTGGAGACCCTCCTATTCAATCTCTTCCTTGTGCTTACGATACAACCCTCGAAATTGGTGGTACGTCAGTCCCAGAATCTTGGCCGCCTGTTGCTGATTGTACTTCGAATCCATAAGGGCCTTCTTCAAAAGACGGATTTCAAGCGCTCGAACAGCTTCTTTCAAGGGCATTCCAATACGTTCATCCGCGGAGAGTTCTCCCCTCACGACCGGCGGGGTCTCCCCTTTGAGGGGTCCACTTTCGTCCGGTAGAGGTCGAAATGGATTGAAAACAATGTCCGTAATAACTGGAGAATCCGATCGATATACCGCGCGTTCCGCGACATTTTTCAGTTCCCGAACATTCCCCGGCCATGGATAGCTTTCGAGGGCTTCGATCGCTTCATCGCTGAATCGGGGAATTTCCTCTCTCCCGAGTTCATAAGCCATCCTGACTGCAAAATGATTTGCAAGCAAAAGAATATCTTCTTTCCGTTCTCTGAGAGGCGGCAAGAAAAGCACCTCAAATGAAATTCGATCCAATAGATCCTGTTTGAATTTGCCCTCCACGGCCAGCGCCGCAAGATCAGCATTGGTTGCCGCAATGATCCTTACATCCACCCCGACACTGTCCGAACTCCCAACCCTTTCAAAGGCGCCGTATTCCACGACACGCAATATCTTCTCCTGAACCTCTATGGGTATATTCCCTATCTCATCCAGGAAAAGCGTTCCACCGTCTGCGGACTCAAATCGTCCTGTGCGGCGCTCTTCCGCACCCGTGAATGCGCCTTTTTCATACCCAAAGAGCTCTGATTCTATGAGAGAGGGCGTGAGGGCTGAGCAGCTGAGGGCGAGCAGTGGACCTTGCCATCGTTTTGAGAGAAAATGGAGTCTGGATGCGGCCAGTTCTTTCCCCGTCCCCCGTTCGCCGATCAAAAGCACCGGCCGATCAATGGGAGCCACCCGGGAAAGATTCTCCCGAAATCCAAGGAAGCTTTCGGATTGTCCAAGCGCCTCGGGGATTTCCACGCGCAATGCCGCCCGAGCCCGTTGTTTAGAAAGAGATCTCCTCGGTTTCATGGCATAAGATGCTACAAATTATTTTTTTTGACCAAATATTAGTACTTCTTACCACGATGTCTTGCGTCTGTCAAGCCTAAAACTTCCTGAGATCTTTTGCTTTTTTTCCACGAAGGGCCATTGGCACAATTCCTGCTCATCAGTGGAGTAACCACAAAAGAGGGGAGGTCAGATCATGGGAATTTTCACAAGATTTCGCGATATCATCAGTTCCAACATCAACGCCATGCTGGATAAGGCGGAAGACCCTGAAAAACTAATCAGTCTTATGATCCGCGAAATGGAAGACACCCTTGTCGAGATTAAGGCATCTTGCGCGGGCGTTATGGCCAATAACAAAAAGATTCAGCGCCAAATGGAGGAAGCCCAGTCTCGCACGAAACGTTGGGAAGAGAAGGCAGAGCTTGCCGTAAGCAAAGGCCGCGATGATCTGGCGCGAGAAGCGCTTATTGAAAAGCACAGATATGCTGAAAAGGCTCATGCCCTCGAGCAAGAGGTCATGGAACACAACACTCTGGTTGAGCAGTATCAGGACGACATCCAGCAGCTTGAGGATAAACTCAGGAGTGCGAGGGAAAAACAGCGCATGCTCGTCCAGCGCCATATCCATGCAAGAAAGAAGAGACAGGCCCAAGAAGAAATCCGCCGCATGGATAGCTC
>JASFTV010000402.1:0-3460 GCA_050050615.1 Desulfobacteraceae bacterium | reverse complement strand
CCCGCTCCCGATACTTCCGAGGCCTCCTCGAGCGAAATATCCAACTGCAAGTAGGAGGAATGCGCCATCCGCAAAAAGTACGGGAGCCGCCGTGCAAACAGGGCCAGCGGCATGATGACCCAATACCTGGCTAAAGGTATGCCTTTCCAAAATCCCAGGAGATAACTTACGCCGACCGCGATCCCTGGGAATGCCAGCATGAGCGTGATCACAAAGTCGAGCGCATTTCTCCCCGGGACACGGGTGCGGACGATGATATAGGCGGCTGGAAGCCCGAAGGTGATCCCGAAAAGCAGGGCTACCCCGCTGAAAACGAATGAGTTTTGTATCAGGAGCGGGCTTTCCAGAAGGATGACTCTGAAATTTTCGAGGGTCCAATGCGTTGGAAACGGCTCAAAGACCCATCTTCTGGAAAAAGCGGATAAACCCAGTACGATTGGAATGAGCAGGACGAGGCCGGCGATAAAAAACATGTACAAATACGCGCTCAATTTCACCAAGGGGTTTGGCTCCATTACTCTCCCCTCAGACGTTGTCCCTTTGGAGAGGCCGGTATACTTTTTCCTCTCCACCCACCACCTGGCGAGCAAAAAGAGGGTAATGCAAACGATGGAAGAAACGATCACCGCCACGATCCCCATGAACTTGCGATGCATATCGGTAAAGTGATAGGCGATGTTGATGTATGCAACCGAGGGGAGAAAGTCCACCTGCCCCAAAATCATTGGTGTAAGCCAGTCGGTGAAGGGCCAAAGGAATACGATGACGGCGCCCGCCAGATAACTCGGGGTGCAGAGAGGCAAAGTGACAGTGAAGAATCTCCGAAAGCCGCCCGCTCCCTCGACTTCGGCGGCTTCTTCAAAGGAGGGATCTATGTTGGTGAAACCGGCGGAAAGCCCAAGGACGATAAAAGGGAGCATGTGCAGGGATTGAATGAGAACCAGCCCGTGTATCCCGTAGATTAGATTTATGGGTGTCTTGATCAATCCCGTCTCCATAAGGAGGAGATTCACGGTTCCATACTTACCGAAAAAGATGATGAATGCAAATACGCCGGCGTAAGCGGGTAGAACAATCGGCAAAAGAATGAGGGCTGTGAAAATGGTCTTTCCCCAGTGCCGGTATCTCGCCAAAATGTATGCTAGAGGTACACCGAACAGGGTCGTCGTCAGGAGCACCAGCGTGCTCAGGAGCAGGGTATTTCCAAAGGTTTTGAGATAATAGGCGTCCTTGAAGAATTCCAGGTAATTACTTATGCCCCAGGTGTTGGTTTCGGCGATTTTAAAGCTTTGGAGCACCAGAATGGACATCGGATAGAGCACGAGGAAGGCAATGACCGACCACAGGAGTGCTGCCAGAGAGATATTGCCGCGAGACATATCATATCCCCTATTTACCGTAGTATTGAAAGTCTTGTCTTCCAGGCTTGGTCAGAGATGCATGGCCTTGCCTGAAAACCACAGGCAGGGAGTGTTGGAGTATTAGCGTACTGGAGTATGGGTGTAAGAATTAGGAATTAAAACTATTCTCTGTTTACGTCTTTATGTATTACTCCATCACTCCAGAGTCCACCTGATATGGCAGGCACCATGACTTCTCTCTGGGGACTGGACCAAAGCCAATCCCTGGGCATGGATTCTTTACAATCTCATACTTAACATACGAGCGAGAAGTGGCTCGCCCTGTTGAATCCCCTATGGGGGTCCCGCCTAAAAGGCGGGAGTTCTACAGGGCAAGCTCGTACATCAAGCCAGGAGCATATCCTGTCTTTACGTTGCGGTTAGGGCGCCACAAGCAGAGAGCGTGCCTTCGATGCAGCCAAACGGGCTGCGGCATACTTGCCATCTATCTCGAAGAGCTTTCTTGCTTCTTTTATTTTCGCTTCAGCCTTTGTTACGTCTACCTTCTGGGCTTTCGCCGTTTTAATCTCTTCCTCAACTTCCTCTATCAGGAACAGACTGCTTTTCAACTTGCCCCACTTTCTGTAGATCTCGTACTCATAGTAGCGGTTGACTTGGTCCCACCTCTTCGCTGCGAGATCCAGGTCATAATCAATGAACCCGACTTTCAGATCCCAGAAGGAATCTACTCCCAGCGCCTTTTTGGCGTGCTTGGCCATTTCGATGCCTTCTTTTTCCCATACGGAGAATTTAATGTCCGTCCTGGCTGCGAAGTAACGCCCCTCCAGCACGTATTTTTGTCCGTCCATGCTGAATAGCCAATCCAGAAAGATCTTCCCGGTCGCTTCGTTGGGCGCGCCTTTCAGCAACGCCACTGCCTCTGGAACCAGAATGGTTTTTTCCGGAAGCAAATCGCGCACGGGATAGCCGTCTTTGCGCGCACTCATCGCGTTCATTTGCGGTTGCGCGATCCCGATGGGAGCTTCGCCGCGGCTTGTTATGTGGGTCGTGTCTGTGCTGCCGGTGGAGAAGCGGGGTAACTGGGCCGCCAATAATCTGAGATATTTCCAGGCTTCCTTTTCTCCAAATGCCTGTATGAGGATTTCTACGGTTTCATGCATGGTGCCGGAGGCATATGGCAGCGTATGCACGATGTTGCCCCTGTAAATGGGATTGAGCAGATCGTGCCACGTTTTTGGCGGCGGCAGTCTTAGCTTTTTCAAAACCTTCTCGTTGTACAGATTGGTGACGATCCAGGGCGCGAAGCAGGTCCAATAATCATCTTCATCTTTGACCTTCATGCCGCCCCATTTGGCGGGAACCTTGTCCCAATCCTTTGGCCTGTAAGGGACGATCAGTCCCTCTTTCTTCGCGATTTCATGCGCTGGAGCACCCGCGCCCAAGAAGATGTCGGCATCCGGTTTGCCGCCCCATAGTCTCACTTTGTCCAAGCAGACCGGCCATCCACCCGGTTTCACGAATGTGATGTCCACGTCCTTACCATAGGTCTTTTTATAGTAATCCTTGAAACCCCTGGTCAGACTCTCGGCCAATTCCGTATAAATGGGACCGACCCAGCCGATTTTGTCTTTGGCCTGAGCTTGCGCCGCAAAGGGTGGCAGGAACAGCAGCATTATTGAAAGGACAGTGAAGATTGTTGTGGTCAAGATTCTCTTTCTCATTTTACACTCCTTTCTAAGGGCATTGTGACATTTGAAAAAACAAGATTTCTTTGTTCTCAATCACCTCCTGCCGCAAAAATTTCCTCCGTTAGTCTACAACCCAACACCCCGCCGTCAATCTTTTCCTTTCATCACCTCCTTTTTCCGCGAATCTGGCGGGTCTAGAAAACACTGTGCTAAATATCGGACCATAGGATAGTATCCTAATTGTTGTCAATGTGCGACCTTTCCGTTTATTATTGATCATTTCCGAACAGTCGCACGGACGACTCATTTGCCGTCAAAAGGCACTTATGCAAAATTCTAGCCGGACACTGCTGGAAAAATATCATTGTATGTATGAAGCTTTTACTCGCCTGTTACGATTAACTCCAGTGG
>JASFTV010000401.1:0-3463 GCA_050050615.1 Desulfobacteraceae bacterium | reverse complement strand
ATTTCACTGGGGGCAGCCCCAGCTGCACCATTTCACTGGCGACCCATGACGCCGCGGGCCTCTGCCGGAGGTAGCAATAAAGTGATCAAATCATAGGCGTGCCCAACGCCTCTAAGAATTCTGGATTCTGGCTGTCGAAATTCAACAATTTAACTACGTCCCCTATGCGAAACGGATTGAAATACTTGCTTTTGTGCTTTGCGTTTCTGAGCCTCTCTTTCTTTCCCTCGTGCGCAAAAAAGAAAGAGGATGCACTGGAGGCGATAAAGAAATCCGGAAAGATCACCGTCCTTACCAGGAACAATGCCCATTCCTATTATATTTACCGGGACGAACCCATGGGGTTCGAATACGATCTGGCCAAGGCGTTCAGTGATTATCTGGGCGTGCAGTTGAGAGTGGTTACACCCACGTGGGAAGGGCTTATCGAAGATCTCATCATGGACAAGGGTGACTTCATTGCGGCCAGCATGACCGTCACGCCGTCACGGCTGGAACAGGTGGATTTTTCTGACGGCTATCTCATCGTCCAACAACAGGTGATCCTTCACAAGAATGACCAGGATACGAAGACAATTGAAGACCTGGTTGGAAAGACCGTCCATGTCCGCCGGGGCACCTCCTATGAAGAAGCCTTGAACAGGTTCAAGGCTCAGGGTTTAGACATCCACATCAAACTCTACGACGACATGCCGACCGAAGAATTGATCCGAATGGTGGCTGAAGAGGAGATCGAGGTCACTGTCGCGGATTCCCACATCGCGCTCTTGAACCGTCGCTACTACCCGGATGCAAAAATCGGTTTCCCCATGGGAGAGCCTCAAATCCTGGGGTGGGCTGTAAAAAAAGGGGAGAAAGCGCTTCTAAATGCGATCAATGAATTTTTCACTGCCATGAAAAAGGACGGCACCTTTGAGGCGATTCACGACCAATATTTTGCCAATGTGGAAATCTTTGACTATGTGGATCTCAAAAAGTATCACAAAAGGCTTGAAAAGCGGTTGCCCAAATACAAAGGGACGATCCAACGAGCCGCCAGGGAGCATGGTTTTGACTGGCGATTGATTGCCGCCATGATCTACCAGGAATCCCATTTTAGCCCGCGGGCAAGGAGCTATACGGGTGTGAGGGGCATGATGCAGTTAACCCTGGATACGGCCAGGGAGATGGGAATAAAGAACCGTCTCGACCCGAAGCAAAGTATCCGGGGAGGTGTCAAATACCTGAGAAAACTCTATGATAAATTTGATGATGCCAAAGAGCCGGACAGAATGCTCATGGCCCTTGCCAGTTACAATGTGGGATACAGACACGTGAAAGACGCCCAGAGGATCGCGGAGCAACATCGTCTTGATCCCAACAGCTGGGCTGCGCTGGAAGAGACCCTTCCTCTCCTGTGCCGGCCTAAGTACTACAAGAAAAGCAGAGCCGGTTACTGTAGGGGCAGGGAGCCGGTTCGCTATGTGAACAGGATACTCACCTATTATGATATCCTGAAGAGGGAGGCGATCGGCTGACCCGCCTCAGCCCCCCGCAATATGGAAGATCTGAAACATAGGATAAATCCGTTGGCCGGGGAGTTCTTCAGCTATCTTGGGCGTCATCTCCCCCAGCATTGTGCCAGCGACGAGTTCTATTTCCTCCCCCGCTCCGAAGCGGCCACCGAACATTTGGCGGTTCTGGATGAGCTCACACCAGGGAAGGTCCAGGAGCATATTCGACATGTGAAGCATCTTTTGCGTGAGATTGCTTCCGAGAGGCCTGTCGCTCTGGAGGCGCAAATCGATCGTCTGTTTCTCATGCAGAGCATGCAGAGCTTCATCAGGGAATTCGAAGATGCAAAGGTCTGGCAGCGCGACCCGACCCTCTATGTGAAGATTCCCCTCTTTGCAACAGATCAAGTGATTTCCCGGAGGGATGATCCTTCTGATCAATTAAGGAGAAAGCTTTCCAGCCTTTTCGAGCAAATCCCTTCTTTTCTCGGTGTGGCGGTTCAGAATCTCCGCGACCTTTCAGAAATCTCCCTTGGCGTGGCCTGTGCCATGGCCCAGGATGCGATCCACTTCTTCAGCCGCGACATACCCGCCTTCATTGAGGAGAGGCTGGGAGGAGACGAAGGGCTGGTCTCAAAAAACAGGGCTGTAGTGGAAGCCTGGGAGCGGTATAGAAGGAGGTTGCTTGAGAAACCCGCTGTGGCGCCTCCTGCCGTGGGGGAGAGTGGTCTCCAAAAAATCATCAGCCTCAGCCTGGGGTACCCAAGGTCCCCACAAGAAATCGTGGAGGTTGCGAAGGAGGCCTACGAGAAGACCGGAGAGAAGATGCGTGCCCTTGCCGCCAAGATAGACAGCCGCAAGAGCTGGCATCGTATCATCTACGAGAGGCTCCCTTCCGCCATGTCCCCTGAGGAATTGATGCAGCTGTATGTGAAGGAAGTGGAAGGCCTTCGCCGCTTCTTTTACACCCGAGATGTCATCACCTTCCCTCCTGAAGAAAAGGTCACCGTTGTTGAGACCCCCTCCTATTTACGCTCTCTCAGAGCCACGGCCTCGTACAGAGCGCCGCTAACGGGCCGCAAGGGAGGCAACGGCATATTCTACGTGACCCCGGGAAAGGAAGACCTGGGGCTGATCTCGAGTCATTGTCCTTACCTGTCGGCCCATGAGACGTACCCCGGTCACCACATCCTGGATCACCTCCGCATCCATCATCCCAACCCCGTCCGCCGTCAGATCGAATCGCCCCTTTTTTATGAGGGATGGGCCTGTTATGCGGAGCAGCTTTTGGATGAACTCGGGTATATCCAGGATTTGCGGCAGCAGTTGGTTCAGCTCAAACGCCAGCTCTGGCGCTGTCTTCGGGCAGTCCTGGATGTGGAACTCCAGACAGGGAAGGTCTCCCTTTCGCAGGGAGCGGAAAAGATCAGAGCCCTCGGCTTCTCCTCAAAGAGGGCTCAGCGTCAGATCAGGCGTTTTTATCTGTCACCCGGATATCAGTTGTGCTATTTTATGGGGGCCTATGAGATCCTCCAACTTCGCAAGCAATTCTCTTCCCAAATAGGTCTGAAAACTTTTCATGATACGCTCCTGGGTGGGGGCCAAATCCCTTTCCACCTTGTGGAGAAAAGGCTCAAGGCTTTCACGGTGACCCAACAGGGCAACCAAGGTTCTTCCGAGGGATGAGTACGCCCGGGGGCTTTTCTGAGGGAGCAGGCCGGGAGACTCGGGATCGAAGAAGAGAGCCCATACCGCTGCGACGCTTGTATTTGTCTCGATATGGTTGTAGTGATGCGTTCTCATTTCCCGGAAGAGCCATAAACAGACTGTTCAGAATAATGGGGATGGGAGGCCAGGATGTGAATCCTGTTCATCCCGTCAAAGGCGTTTGAGGAAAAATCAGCATGAAGACAGTCAAAGGGTATCACGGCGAGTGGAACATGGGCAGCCCCGGGGGCTGGGAATATCAA
>JASFTV010000400.1:0-3474 GCA_050050615.1 Desulfobacteraceae bacterium | reverse complement strand
GCCAGAAAGCCTTGATTTCGATAGACGGCCGCCTCCCTAAGCAGAGAGCTAAGGTATTCCCGATCAGACATTTCTGCCCTCATTCAGAAAGGGGTTTTCAAAAAACGACTCAAACGCCAGCTAGACTCGCATCGTTATACTAAGCAAATGGCGTGCCCGAAAGTATTCCCGCATTAAGATTCATTCTTAAGCATTTCCAATCTCTAGAAAAACCTGTAAATCACCTCCTATGGCGAAAGCTGCTAACCGGGAAAAGGGTGTACGGAATTGGACATATCATTACACATTTCTGCACAAGGAGGAGGCGAAGCCGAGTTGGGCGGAGCATCTGTTTTCGGCCTCATAAATCATCGCCCTCTTCTGGATATTCTTCTTCCTTTTGAACAGGGATTATCTTGCGAATCCTCTCTTTTTTCATCTTGTGGTTCGAGGTCTTCCAAAATTATAAATTAGGATACACCTCAACCTTATTCTCTTCATTTTCCAACAAAAAAGTATACATTTCGATAGAACTCTGATATATTGATGCGTAAATAAGACAACATATCGAGGAAAAGGCTTGAATAAGAAACTATCAATCCCTGATTTGACCATAGACCGCCTAAAGGAGATCTCCCAGTGGGTTGCCTCTGTGCTTGACCTCGATCAACTCCTGGAACTTATCATAGACACGGCAACCAGGATGATGCAGGCGAAGGCCAGCTCTTTGCTCTTGCTGGATAAGAAAACCAATAAGCTTTATTTCAAGGTGGCTATAGGAGAAAGAAAAGAGGAAGTCAGGAAATTTGAAATAAACGTGGGGCAGGGCATCGCTGGCCTTGTCGCCCAAAAAGGGGAACCTCTTCTTATTCCGGACGTGACCAACGACCCTCGATGGTACAAACAAATCAGTGAATCCACAGGCTTTCAAACCCGTTCAATAGCCTGTGTACCGATGAAGGTGGCTGGCGAAACCATAGGGGTCGTCGAAATTATCGACAAAGAGGACGGGAGCGTCATTCAAAATGAGGATATGAACACATTGACCGTTTTCGCGGAGCTGGCCTCATTGGCGATAAGCAATGCGCGGATGATTAATCAAGTCCAGAAGGAAAACCGGGATCTCAAAGAGGAGCTCTGGAGAAAGTATCAAATCATAGGTGAGAGCGACGGCCTACACAAAGTCGTTTCCGATGCTTTGAAGGTGGCCAATTCAAGAACCAGTGCCCTTATTCTGGGAGAGAGTGGAACAGGAAAAGAACTTCTGGCCAGGTTAATCCATAACGTGGGCCCCAGGAAGGAGAAGCCTATGATCATTCTCAACTGCGCCGCCCTGCCTGAAACGCTTTTGGAAGCGGAACTGTTCGGGTATGAAAGGGGCGCATTCACAGGGGCGGTCACTCGAAAAATTGGCAAGTTCGAATTGGCTGATCAGGGCACCATTTTACTCGACGAAATCGGTGAGATGTCGCCGGGAATGCAAGCAAAGCTTCTTGGTGTGCTGCAAGAGGGAGTCTTCTACCGTGTGGGAGGCAGCAGCCCCATAGCCGTAGACGTGAGAATCATCTCCGCCACCAACCGGGACATTGTACGGGAAGTCAGCGAAGGACGGTTTCGTGAAGACCTCTTTTACAGACTGAATGTGGTGCAAATCCATGTGCCCGCTCTAAGAGAGAGAAAGGAAGATATCCCGCTTCTTGCCAACTATTTCTTGAATTTGTTCAGGCAAGAGAGAGGATGCCCCCAACTGACGATATCCGAAGAAGCCATGGAAAAGATCATGGAGTATGACTGGCCCGGTAACGTAAGGGAACTGAGAAATGCCATTGAGCGGGCCGTGGTGATGGGCAACGGTCAGATGGTTTTGCCCGTGGATCTGCCCATTTCTGGCTTGAAAACAGGTTACCCAAGCCTGCAGGTAGGAATGACACTCAAGGAGGCGGAAGACAGCTTCAAAAAAGAATTCATCAGCCTGAATCTGAAGCACACCCAAGGGAATAGAAGCAAGGCCGCTAAAGCGATGGGTATTCAGAGGACCTACCTATCCCGCCTGATATCCAAATATGGCATCCAGGAGCTGTGAGTTTGGGTCCCTGCCCCTACATTCCTACCTATGTCGAACATCGTATGCATATCTATAAAAAAGAATCCAGGATGATGGGATAACTCTCCTTATGAGGTTGTGGGGAGGCATTCCAGAGCGGGTATGGAAAGTGAGTGCTGCTCAAAAGATACAGTCCAAGGTGGTCACGTACTTCTTAATGCGTTTCCATATCTCCTTGTCACAAATCTCATAGCCTGAAAAGGTGTTGGTTCCCACATTTAGTTTAAGGAGATCGTAAACAGCATAAACCTCATGTCCCTTTTGATCTTGAAATGAGATTTTGAGGTCACAAGCGTCCCATGCTTTGTCCGTGGAAATTGTCACGTGCCAGGAAAAGGTCACCAGCAATTCGTGCTGCCCCACTCTTTGTACGTCACATGTGACTGTCGGCTTGGCATAGGCCGCGGGGCTGAGCAGAAAAAAGACCAGGAAAACAAGAACCCACCTCTTCTTCATCGCTTCTTCCTTTCGTTATCCTCGCCACCCATCCATGAGTGAGCTCATGCTCCGTATGCGCTTTATCGGGACATATGTCAAGAACAAATGCGATGCCAAGCGTTTGCATTTGCACTATCGCACAAGTCGCTGTCCAGAACAGAGGGAAGCACCCCGTGCTCTTGCTCGGGGCGTCCTGGCGTTCTTCGTGAACAGCTCGCTGGAGCAGTCAAGGGTTTGCAAACGCGGTTCCTTGACTTTCATTGTTTAGTAACCATATTTTTACAATAATAGACTCCGTTCCTTGCTCTTTGAGGAACAGGACTAGGCTTAGAAAGGAGGGGACCAATGGCGTACACATGTAAGAATTGTGGGGCAGTGGCCGAAGATCCGGGACATTTGTGCAACCCGTGTGGAGACAAGATGAAGTGCAGCTTCTGTGGAGCTCCCGAGGTTGAAACGACCCATATGTGCAAGGACAAACTGGCGGCAATGAAATATGTCTGTCAGGGGTGCGGTCGGGTGGCCATGGAAGAAGGCCATCTCTGCAAGCCAGCAGCTATCGCTTGATGGAAAGCGGAAATTGAGACGAAAAGCGGCAGTGTCGACTCATATTTGCAAAATCCTAACAGGACACGGCTGAAGGGCACCAAATTTTTGCCAGTCGCGACGGAGCAGACCTATAAGACTCACTTTCAAGCGGAGATTCTCTTCTGAGCTCCGCTCTTTGAGAGGGGCGGGCCTGCCCGGGGCGCCTATTGAAAGCTTCTTAGCTGAAATACCTTTTTGTTTTGAGTGGCGGAAATGTAGTAGAATTTGTCCTGGGGAATATAGACGTAAGGAACATCCTCCTTCCTGCGAAAAAGAAAATGCGAAAGGATCATGCGATTCACAGCCCGGTGGCCGATAATCATGATGTTGTCCGAAGGGTTACTCAGGTAGATCGCCTTCTTTAT
>JASFTV010000399.1:0-3486 GCA_050050615.1 Desulfobacteraceae bacterium | reverse complement strand
GGGATGAAAAGGGAGAGATTGTTAAGTACAAAGATGTACCCGGCTTCTGGGATAGGCTGAAAGTGCGACCCGGCCTCACCGGGATCGCTACCATTTATATTCCCAAAGACGCTCCCCCAAACCGCAAGTTCCGCTACGACCTCCTTTACATTCGCAAACAGTCATTCTGGCTCGACCTGCGGCTTATCCTGCTTTCCTTCTGGATCAGCTTTCGAGGAAAGTGGGAAACCCGGGGCAAAAAGGCCTGAATCCCTCCAGACAACTTCCCCCGTCTCTTCCCTAAATCCCTCTTACGATTTTGGCTCAAGGCAGTTTTTGGTGCATCCTGGCTACATCGTGGACAGGAATCTCACAATGGGGGATCAACGCTTTACCCGAATCAAGTTCAGCGAGTGGATTCGGCTTCTCGCACGACTTATTTTCAGGAAGTCTCGGAACATATTGATTCCATGAGTGGTTTTGAGAAGTTATCAATCTTGACAAAGCCAGCTCAATTCTCTATAGCAAGACAAAATTTGAGTAGATCAATAAACTGTTTTGGCGGAATAGCATAGCGATGCAGAAGGATATATCAGTCATTGGTGGTTCGGCCGCCGGATTTTTGACGGCGAGCGTTCTTGCCCGGAGCGGTGCGAGGGTACGATTGTTTGAGGCTTCAGAGCGAATTGATCCGCCTCTCCGGAGTCTTATTGTCACTCCATATATGAAGCGCTTGATAGGACCGGAGGTCGAAAGGGCGAAAATTAACGAAATAAGCCGCTTTGAGTTGTTCACGGACGGTCGCGCTGCAAAGATTTCGCTTCGGGAGCCGGATCTGGTGGTTGAGCGCTCAATGCTGATAAAGGCCTTGGCATCCGCGGCGGGCAAAATTGGCGTCAGGATCTTGACCAATAGCCGTTTTCTCCATCTGAGACCTAATCACAAGAAAATCTCTTTTTGGACCCATCGGGACGGGGTGGCCATAGAGGAATCCGCTGAAGTCATCGTCGGAGCCGACGGCGCCCGGAGCAAAGTTGCTCGGAGCACGGGCTGGCCGACCCCCGAGAGGCTTCCCCTGATCCAGGCTGTTGTGAATCTACCTGTCGATCAATCACCTGACACTGCAAGGGTTTGGTTTGTGCCGCATGAAACCCCTTACTTTTACTGGTTGATACCTCACTCATCAAACCAGGGCGTACTGGGTCTGATAGCGAAGGACAAAAAAACGTCAAGAAGTTTGTTGGGGCGATTTCTAGATAGAACAGGCCTTGAACCGATTGAGTTCCAAGATGCAGAGGTGCCCATTTATTCCCGGTGGTTTCCAAATGGCCGCCGGATCGGAGAGGGCCAAGTGTATCTCGTGGGGGATGCGGCTGGGCATGTAAAGGTTTCAACAGTTGGAGGGGTTGTGACGGGATTAAGGGGAGCCGTTGGCGTTGCCGAGGCAATTCTGAACGGTGGGCCTGGCAAAGGACTAAGAAACCTCAAGAGGGAATTGGATCGCCATAAGTTCATTCGGAATGTACTAAACGGTTTCAGGCAAAGCGATTATTCCAGTCTTCTTGACCTTATGAGTGCATCCGCAAGGCATTCATTAGGATCGATTACCCGTGATGAGAGCGGCAGGCTGCTTTGGCGTGTTATCCTAAAAGAACCCCGCTTGGTCCTGCTGGGACTTCGGGCCTTCTTATCAAGGAGTTGATTTAATCTCATCACGGTCTTGTTTTGCAGGGCATTCCCCTTCTGGGTGAAGAGAATTGGAACTTCAGGACCCTCTGGCTCCTCATGGACCTGGAACGTGACGGCATCAGCCAGTTCACCCTCAGACGCGTGGAACAGCTCCGCCGCACCATCATCGCCACCCTCAAAGAACTCCCCGAAAACTAAAACCCCATCCCCATTTTTACCCATTTCCGGCTGTACCACTTTTGGGTAATTTACATCCTCCCACCCCAGCTGCTATAATTTACCCACTTCCGGCCGTACCGGATTTGGGTAATTTTTAAACAAGGAGATTTCATGGATTCCATTGACCTGATTCAAGAGGGGAAAATAAAGCGCTTCTTCAGGGCAAGGCGCAAGCTGGATGTTCCAAATCTCATCTATCACATTACCCAGAGGGCCACCGGCAGTGAGCCTCTCTTCCTGGAGAAAAGCGATTATCTGGCGATGCTGGCATTGATGAAAGACGTGGCCCAGGATCGCCATCTCATGGTCTATGCTTTTTGCCTCATGCCCAACCACATACATCTCCTTGTAAGCCCGAAAGAGGCGAACCTATCAATTTGCATGCGGGACCTCTTTTCGAGATACGCAATGATTTTCAACAAGAAATATGAAAGGAAGGGAAGTCTTTTCGCGGGGCGGTACAGGCAGGCGGTCTGTCTTGACGACAGCTATCTTTTGACAGCATCCCTTTACATCCATCTGAATCCGGTCCGCGCCGCCTTAACCAGGACCCCCCAGGGATACAGGTGGTCGTCGGTCAGACTCTACTGGGAAGATGATAGCCCTGAATCATTCGTGAAACCGGACTTTATCCTAAGTCTTTTTTCAGGAAAACCGGCCGAGAGGTGCGCGCAGTACCGGGCACTGCTAAGAAAAGGGGCAGGGCTAAAGACGGGAGAGGTAGCGGAAAATAAAGATGCGATCGAAGTATTTCATTCGAGGTTGATCTCTCTTTTCCCCGCTGTTTTCGGTAAGATCAATAAGAGAATTAAAACGGCGGAGGCATTGGGAGCGCAACTGGCGACCATGCAGGATCTGGAAAGAGAAATTGAAAGGTTGAGACGAGGGCCCTATCCCAACAGGCCTGAGACCCGGAAGGCTAAGAGGTACCTTATTGAACAGCTTATCAGTCGAGGGTACACGCGGACAGAAATCAGTCAGCGCCTGGGAATCTCCCGCAAGACCATTTACAATATCTTGCACTCACATCTCAAATAGAAGGCAAAGATATTTTTACCCAAATTCGGTACGGCCGGATTTGGGTAATTGTGATAAGCGGGGTGGCACATCCTAACTATTTGACATTCCAAATTATTTTGGTGGTTAAGCCGAAGGGAAAGATCAGACGTGTGGGGACGCTTGACGCTTCTGCGTTCCGAATCCCTGCCTATTTCCTTTCCTTTGCCACTTCCAGGGCATAGATGTTCTCCGCCCTGTAAAAGAGCTGGTTCACCATGTAGTCTTCCAAAGGGTGAAGGTCCAGAACGATCCTCAAGCGCCGGGGGACCTGTTGCAGGTGGGTTCGAATCCGCTTGATGAATCTGCCGTTGACGAGGAGTTTGGCAGGGGGAGTGCGGGGGACGATCGGATCTTTAATGTCGATCACAAAGCGGGGCTGGTCGCCTTCAATGGCAAAAACAGCCGGCTCGAAGAGGCGGTTGGCGTGGATACGTACCACCTCTTTGCCGCCCTTATCCAGCTTGAACGTGATGTCATTGATAAGCAACGGCAGGTGCGACACCCTTGCCAGCTGACGGGACGCCTCCTCGCGGGAGAGCG
>JASFTV010000398.1:0-3507 GCA_050050615.1 Desulfobacteraceae bacterium | reverse complement strand
TATTTCCCCCCCACCGCCAATGAGCCCAATAGATGTCCCCTTGAGAAAAGCGGCACGGCCTGCAAAACTTAGAACACCTTCGAAACCGGTCCATGCCAACACTTATGAACGATACTAATCCGTTAGGGCATTTTGCAGGCAAGAGCCTCCTCGATGTCTTCCTCAGTTATTCCCAAGAGATGAAGGATGTCCGTCATGCTGGTTTGAGCAAGAGAGACATTGGCGACGCGATCGAGTCTCTTCTTCGCATTATAAGCGATACCCAGTCCGGCCTGTGCAAGCATGAGGGCATCGTTCGCACCGTCGCCCACGCAAACCGTTTGGTCGAGAAGAATGCCTTCATCGCATGCGGTTTGGTTGACAAAGCGGGCTTTCTGGGCTGCATCCACAATCTGGCCGATGACCCGTCCGGTCAAAGCGCCGTTTTTGATCTCCAGTTTGTTTGCCAAAGCAAAGTCGAACCCAAGTTTCTCCTTAATGTGGTTGGCGAAAAAGGTAAATCCGCCTGTCACCACGCCCAGTTTGTATCCCAGCCATTTTAGTGTGGTGACCAAATCTTCGGCCCCAGGGGAAAGAGGCATATTGTCTTTGATCCGAGCGAGCTCCACTTCATTCAGACCCTTGAGCAAGGCGACGCGCTGTATGAGCGATTCTTCAAAGTCCAGATCACCCCGCATCGCCTTCTCAGTGACTCGTGCCACTTCCCGATAGACGCCAGCTCGGCGGGCCATCTCATCGGTGACTTCTATGTCCACCAGGGTGCTATCCATGTCAAAGAAGATGAGACGCTTGTTTTTGCGATACGCCTCCATTTTCTGAAGACTCAGCCCGGTTCTGAGTTCACGACTCTTGACCATGAGCCGTTGCTTGAGTCTGTCCGGGTTAGTAACGTGGTGGACATTTATGGTCATCTCTATGGACTGGGTGCCGTGATGTTCCACAGTGGAGATGGTCTCAATATTCACGTTCTCTTCGCCCAGAATGCTGGAGAATTCGGCCAAGGCGTGCGTACCGCCGAAATGGGTGAGCACATAAAGATTCCGCTGGCTCACGGCTTGAATCTCACCTGGGGAGAAAAGACGGAAAGTCAGGTTGAGGTTGAGTTGACTCGCTTCAAAAAGGAGGTCCTTAACCACGCTGTCCTGGGAATCAGTCGCCTTGCTAAGATCGAGAATAAAGTACAGACCAAGGAGATCCTGTAGCGAGGCCTGCTCAATGTCTACAACCTCGACATTATGGTCCATCAAGATACGCGTAAACTTGGCCGTGATCCCAGGCCGATCCGGCCCCGAAACGATAACCATTAACAGATTCTTGCCTTCAGCCATCTGCCCTTTCCTCCGGTTCATTGGTACGGATCGAAATTCGTGCACTTTTTCATTAGATACTAAGAATCCGGGAACCATATGTCAAACATATCAGTCCCCTGGTGAAGACGAATAAAAGGATTGCCGGGGCGTCATGTTTTCATGAAATTGAGAGCCATGGAAATTGTTAGAAGATGGCCAGGACGTATCTTATGGCGAGGAATACGATCACACAGCCCAGGAAGAGCTTTATAAGCTTGGCAGGGAAATACTTTTGAAGCCTTGCACCGGAATATATTCCCAGGAAGCCGCCGATACCAAAAAGAATTCCTAATCGCCAATCAGGCGCTATGGCGAGACCGGTGTAGGCATACATGGGCGCGATGAGGGTATAGAAGATAACACCCGCGATAGATGTGACAAAGGTTCCGAGCAAGGCGGCCCCGGCGATTGTATAGACCGGCAGACCGAATATGGCTATGAGAAAGGGAGCTATAATAGCGCCGCCCCCTATGCCATAGGTGCCGCCGATGATTCCCACGACAAAGGTGAGCACAAAAAGAGCGATAGTGTTGAACGAAAATGTCTCCCCATAAAATTCATAGGTGTAGTTCGTGATAGAGAACTTGACCGTCTTTACAACCGCGTCTACAGCGGAGCCAACTTGTTTCTGCCTGCGAATTTGGGCCGATCGCTCTTTGAACCTCTCCTCAAGTTCCCTCGTTTTCGCCTTGGCAGCACTCGCTCTGGGTGTCAGATCATACAGCAACCTGCACCCGATATACATCAGTACACATCCAACAAAGAATTTGAAGTTCCTCGGATCCGGCAAGTATTTGATCCTCAACACAGCGCCTATGAATACGCCGGGCAAGGTCCCACAAATGGTAACCCAGGCGAGAGGCCATGCCATTCTCCCTTCTCTGACATATCGGTAAACCCCGCTCGGTATCGCAACGATGTTATAGACGAGGTTTGTCGGGCTGACTGAAGGGCTGGTGAAACCCAGCACACTGACCTGGAAGGGAAGGAGCACGAAGGCACCGGATACGCCCCCCATAGAGGTAAAAAAGGAGACTGCGAAGGCAACAAGAATGGGGACTATGGGAGAGACTTCAATTCCTGACACCGGAAAGTACATGCGACTGTAACCCCGACGGTGCATTCAATGCGGCACATGATTGTAAAGCCAGTTTCCCGCGAATCACTTGATGTCCGATCCCAAAGATTGACATCAAGCTGAATCACAAGCGCAAGGCATCCCAAGTTCGCAAGCTTCGGTGAACATGTCAACCCCAAAGTAGATCTAACTTTACTGCTGTCCGAAATAAATCAAAATCCAACGTTTCCACCTTATAAGCGCCTCTATTTTCAAGATGCCCTGCGGTGTTCAAAATTCAGGTTCGCATGAGCACCGAGCCCCGAGCCGTCCCAAAATACGGGCATGACGATCTTCTTGTTGACAACGGCACTGGCTAAAATTATATTACTAACTGGCTATATAAAGAGAGGCTCGCGATGAAAGATTTCCTCAAAGTGATGAAGGCCCTTTCCGATCCGAATCGCATAAAGATCATTAAAATGCTTCAGCACAAGAGCATGTGTGTCTGCGAGATGCGGGAAGCATTGGGAGTGGCCCAGCCAACAGTATCCAAGCATCTGAAATTACTTGAAGATGCTGGGCTCGTCGCGTCTCACAAAGATGGCCTTTGGGTGAACTATCACCTCACAAATGGCGCCAGTACGCCCTATGCGGCCTCTGTTTTGGGCAATTTACGGCACTGGCTTGAAGAGGACCCCCAGATCGCTGATCTCATTGAAAAACTTCCCACGATTCGGCGGGAAGATGTCTGCAAAAAGTAACTTTTTTATACCTTTTATATAGCCAAATACCTATATAGCCATTTCGTGACTTGGACCTCAATCCCGTCGAAAAGGGGGAACGATGAATAAGGAGTCATTTTGAAAGAACGAACCAAGTTAGGGCTTATTATCCTAATCTTCATGGCCTGCTACTACGTACCCTGGAGCATTCCAACAATCCGTCAGTCCGGGCTCGAGGCCTTCATGATGTTACAAGAATACGCCCGCAAACACGTGCTCACCTGTCTCATCCCGGCGTTTTTCATTGCAGGTGCTATCGCTGTCTTCGTTTCCCAGGCAGCGGTCCTTAAATATTTTGGTGCGACGGCTAAGAAGA
>JASFTV010000397.1:0-3529 GCA_050050615.1 Desulfobacteraceae bacterium | reverse complement strand
GCAAATCCGGATGGACTGGAGTGGTCCATGTTTCACTCAAGCGGCAAAGAAGAGCTTGAGACGCCTCATGGTGGGATTTACGCTTTTCTTTCGCAAATCCAGGAGAAAATGGCCTTCCTGCCCGACTACGCTTTCAAGAGAGCTGATGCAGAGACCGTGGGAACCGAGCGATGGCCGGCCATTGATTCCGGCACCACCGTTTCAGGGCTTGTAGGAGGTGTCCTGACCCTCATTATTGCGGGTTTGATCGGTTTTTTCTTGAGGAAACGAAACAGGGTCGTCTGATTCATGGCATTGTTAATCTCAGCAAAGGTTTTGACCACAAAGATAAATGACTGGCGGACAGGGACGAACCTAACACTCTGGCCGCATTTTGTGGCCGCGGTTGGTTATGGCAAGGATTGAGTCCGCGTTCTACGACATTGGCACCATGGACGGCCTGTCCAACCAAGACACGTCCGTCCATCGACTGGACCCGCGCGCCAAGGTCCTGACCACCCTGGTGTTCATTGTGATGGTGGTCTCCTTTGAAAAGCACGAAGTGTCGGCGCTGATTCCTTTCTTTATCTATCCCTTTGTCCTCATCGCCCTCGGGAATCTGCCCGCAATCTATTTCCTGAAGAAAATCTTGCTTGTAGCGCCTTTTGCTTTTCTGATCGCCATATTCAATCCCATCATCGACCGTGAAATCCTCATCCACGTGGGCCCCTTGGGAATCTCGGGAGGCTGGGTTTCCTTTACCTCCATCATGATACGATTCATCCTCACTGTGGGGGCAGCCCTGCTCCTGATCGCTTTAACCGGGTTCAATGCGGTCTGCATGGCTCTGGAAAAGATGGGGTCCCCCAGAATCTTCGCGATTCAACTCCTTTTTGTGTACCGGTATCTTTTCGTGTTGATTGAAGAAGCCTCAAGGGTGGTGAGGGCCCGGAGCCTGCGCTCATTTCGGGGCAGGGGGCTGGGCATCAGGGTTTTTGGCTCCATGGTCGGGCAACTGCTTTTACGCACCTTGGACAGAGCGCAGCGCATCCACACGGCCATGCTTTGCCGGGGCTTTGATGGTGAGATCCGAATTAAACGCCCGCTGAGGATCGGCGGTAAAGAGGTGGGCTTTATATTGGGCTGGTCAGCCCTCTTCGTTGTTATGAGAGCCGTCAATATCCCGCCGCTTTTGGGCGAGTTCGTTAGGAGGCTTGTTCAATGAGTCATCACATCGTGGAAGTCAAGGATCTGCAATTTGCGTATCCGGACGGCACAACGGCCTTGCAAGGTCTCTCCTTCCGAATTATCCACGGAGAGTCTGTGGCTGTTGTAGGTGCAAACGGGGCTGGAAAATCGACGCTTCTCCTTCATCTGAACGGATACCTCGCACCGAAAGAGGGTGAAATCCGGATCGGGGATTTCCCTTTGACCAAGAGAACACTGCAGAGCGTGAGGCGGACCGTGGGCATGATTTTTCAAGACCCGGACGATCAACTCTTCATGCCCACCGTTTACGATGACGTGGCCTTTGGTCCTCTGAATCTGGGACTTCCTTCTGAAGAGGTGGAAAATCGTGTCGAAGGCGCCCTGTCCACCGTTGGAGCATGCCATCTAAAGGCGCGCCCGCCGTACAAGCTCTCAAGGGGTGAAAAACGTGCGGTTGCGATTGCGAGTGTCCTGTCCATGTCCCCTGATATCCTGGTCATGGATGAACCCACATCCGACCTTGATCCCAAAGCGCGTAGACAGTTGATTGAGCTTCTTAAAGGCTTTGAACATACAAAGATTATCGCCACCCACGATCTGGACATGGTTCTCGACTTGTGCGAGCGGACCATTGTAATGCACCGGGGCCGGGTCACTGCGGACGGCTCCACCACAGAGGTGTTCCAAAATGCCCCTCTTTTGGCTGAAAGCCACCTTGAGAAACCGCTGAGTATGCAGAACTGTCCGGTTTGCGGTCAAGCTTGACAGGCGCACCCTTTCCACAGGCCCAGGTGGCTGTCTCGTCCAACTATTATTCAGAGCTCCTCCGGTGTAAAGGAGACCACATCGTCTATACTCCGTTGGTTAGTAAAAAGCATCACGAGTCGATCCACACCTAGGGCAATGCCGGCGGATTCCGGCATGTGAGCAACGGCCTCGAGGAATTTTTCAGGAATGGGGTACACGGTCTTTCCAAGTTGCAGACGTTTTTCTCTCTCTTTTTCGAACCTTGCGCGCTGTTCACGAGCGCTTGTCAGTTCTGAAAAACCGTTCGCCACCTCCAGGCCTGCCATGTAGAGTTCGAATCTTTCTGCACATTCAGGAGCACCCTTTTTGATTCGCGAGAGAGCGGCCAGAGAGGCGGGGTAGTCATAAACAAAGGTAGGCTTGGGCGCACCAAGGCGGGGTTCGACCTTCTCCACCATGATTTCATCAAAACGGTCTGAAGCCAGGGTCTCTTCCACCGGGACGGAAGCGTAGTGCAAAAAGGCTTCCTTTACTGAAACACGATGCCAGGGGGCTCGCAGGTCCATCCTTTTTCCCTGGTATTCAATCTTTTCTCCAAGTCCCAGTTCACGGGAGACAAAACGGATCACCTGCTCGCACTCGTCCATCAGGCCGAAGTAGTCGATGCCCGCGTGGTACCACTCGAGAAGGGTGAATGCAGGTAGATGGCGTTCGCCTCTTTCAGCCTGGCGAAAGCATCCGCAGATCTGAAATATCTTGGGATAACCGGCCGAGAGCAATCGCTTCATGCACAATTCAGGCGATGTATGGAGGAAGGCGCCAGCAGCTTTGATGGCATCGATGTGAAGCTCGGGGGCAGGGGCCGGAATCAAGTAGGGAGTCTCAACTTCGAGGTAGCCCTGTTCAACAAAAAAACGCCTTATGGCCTGGACCGTCCTGGCCCGCAGCCAAAGCGTCTGCTTCTTGTCAGCCAGTCTCCGTTGCTCCTCTGAGCAGGAACTATTCTTTGACCCGGGTGACATATTCCCCGGTTCGTGTGTCAACGGTTATCTTTGTCCCTTCTTCAATGAAAGGGGGAACGCGCAACGTATACCCTGTCTCCAAAGTCACCGGTTTACTGTCCCCGGAAACAGAATCCCCCTTCACCCAGGGGTCAGCCTTGACCACCGTGAGATCTACGAAATTGGGCAGGGTGATCCCTATGGGTCTGTTGTCAAAGAGAAGGAGTTCCACTTCCAGGTTGTCGATGAGGTAGTTCTTTTCCTCACCTACCTGGTCTTCGTTCAGGGCTGTTTGCTCGTAGTTTTCAAGATCCATAAAAAAGAACTCATCACCCTGGTTGTAAAGGTACTGCATTTTCCGTTCTTCAAGGTTGGCAGGCTCAAAGGTGTCAACAGACCGATAGGTGCGGTCAACAATCACGCCTGTGATCATATTCTTGAGTTTGCATCGGTAGAGGGCTTGACCTTTTCCGGGTTTGGAGAACTGGAAGTCAATTATGATGTAAGGCTCCTTGTCGATCTGAATCTTCAGACCCTTTCTCAAATCACTCGCATTGTACATTGGCTTTGTCCCCTTCTACAAATCCTTTCCA
>JASFTV010000396.1:0-3550 GCA_050050615.1 Desulfobacteraceae bacterium | reverse complement strand
CAACACCACGGCGATGCGGCGTTTTCCCATTTCAAAATCTCATGCAGAAAAATCAAAAATTTTGTAACACCTCAGCTCAATGAAAATTCCGCCGGTGTTCCCCATGGGCGTCTCTTTTCAAAAACCAAAAGTCGCTGCCCGGTAACCAGCGTAAGGCTCCTAAGAAACTTGAACGGCAAGTTTCTTTCATGTATAACCCTGAAGCAAAGCGCCGGGGTCATTTACTAAAATGTTAAAAAAACTTTTTTCAGAAAAATTTTGCTTCTCCATCCCGCATTGGAGCCTCAAAGAAGAGGACAAAAGCATGACCTCCTTGACACATACACTTCTGTGAGTTCATGCAAAAATCTTACCCAAAATTACTCACACACCCAATGGGGCCAGCCCATCCAAAAAATCGAGTGAATGGAAATAAAAATCGACACAAGATGATAAAAAACAGAGAAAATGGAAGAAAAGCCATTGTTGATACAATTATACACCAAGCAGGAAAAGAGGCGAAGCCTTTGAATTCAAACGCAAATCTTCGGCTCTCATTTCGTGTCCTATCACTGAAAGTTATCGCCCTTTCGGACATATACTTGTCGTTTCAACGAGTTATTGCCTGTCAGAAATAGGACGGGCGCTAAATGATTCCCGCGCCTCATCCCCTTTGACAGCCTTCTTTCTATTCAGGTAGTAACCGACCTTAAAGGTGGAGCCAATTTATTTACGGAACCCTTTTTCTCTGTTTCTCGAAAGGCGAATATGCCCGGCATTTGGGAGAAGGTCAAAGACCAGATCAGGAGCAGGCTGCCAAGGAATAGCTTTTCCCTTTGGATAGATCCCATCACCTTGTTGGAGGAAAAAGAGGACACGCTCTTTCTGGGATGCCCCAACAAGTTTTCCCTGAACTGGATCATGGAAAACTACAGGGGAGTCATCGAGGAGGAGCTCCATTCATGGGCAGACGGCCGCTACAAGTTGGCCCTAAAGGTCGCGCCCCCAATTACGAAGACTCCGCCCGCGTCAATTTTCAACGAATCGAAGCAGCTCATCCTTCCCAACGTCCCGGTCCGGCCGAGGAGCGGATGGAGGACCCTGAACCATGATTTTACCTTCGATCGCTTTGTCGTGGGAAAGTGCAATGAATTCGCCTACTCAGCCTCAAAGGCACTGGCGCTTGAGCGTCATCCGCCTTATAGCTCCCTCTTTATTCTGGCCAATACAGGCTTAGGCAAGAGCCATCTGTCCCAGGCAGCAGGGCATGCCATACTGAAAAATGATCCCAACCTCAGGGTCTATTACATTACCGCTGAAGATTTCGTCAACGAAATGATCTACGCTCTGAGGAATAACCGGATTGATGAATTTAAGAACAAATATCGTCGATCCTGTGACGTGCTCTTACTTGAGGAGGTTCACTTTTTGGGGGGCAAGGAAAAAACGCAGCTCGAACTCGGATACACCCTGGACGCCCTGTCCAATGATCGGAAAAGAATCATATTTACCAGCTCGCTTCTGCCAAAAGATATTCCTAACCTTACAAAAGGGCTTTCTTCTCGCCTTACCTCCGGGATCATCACAACCCTGGAAAAACCTGGCTATCAGACCCGGGTGAAAATTCTTGAGAAAAAATCTGCTGAACAGAACCTTGTGCTTTCCGAAGAAATCATTCATCTCCTCGCAAAAAATCTGACCGGGGATATTCGCCAGATGGAGAGCGCGCTCAGCTGTCTCAAAGCGAAGTCCGAGCTAATGAAGGCCAACATGGACGTGCCTTTGGCCAAGGACGTGCTCTGTTGTCATGTGCCTGTGCCGGGTGCCATCGCCATGGAAGACATCCGGAAACTCGTATGTCAGTATTTCAAGGTTGATCCCCACCTGCTGAAATCAAAATCCAGGAAACAGATCCATGCCTACCCCCGGAATGTGTACGTCTATCTCTGTCGCCAGCATACAGACAAGACCGTGGAAGAGATCGGTAAATCTCTCAATCGAAAACACTCAACGGTCCTGTACGCCTCCGAGGTGATCGAGCATAAAATGAAGGTTGATCCCAGGGTCAGAAATCAGGTAAACTTCCTCAGTGAGAAATTGAAAGCAAAGAGATGAAAAAATGATTGATCGTGAACCCCTTCCCCTGAAAAACCTGAGCCTCTTCTTCGCCTTTCTCTGCTGTGCCTTGTTCACGGCGTATGTCATTTTTGTCGGTGGGGTATCCATCTGGGTGGGGCTGAGTCATCCCCAGCAAGACGGTTTCTGGATGCCCATCCTTGCGGGAACTCTCCTCATCATCGCTGTTTTTTGGCTCTTCTTGCGCCTTTCAAAATTTATCGTCACTGCAATGAAACAGACGGACAGGCTCCACATATAGATGATCCCATCCCCCCACCCTTTTCATAAAGGCGGATCTCAACAGGCTGTTGCCCAAATCCTCAAACAAGATGTGCTATCCAGGCGTTGATACCTTTCCTAAAATGCCTGTCGAAGATCCCGCTGCGCTATAGCGGGGGAGGGAGGCTTGCGGAACGAGCCTTAGCCTCCCTTCTCCTTTTCTCTGTAAAAGGAGACCAGATAGGCCTCGTCCTTCGGCGATAAATTGAATCTCAGGGCAGCTTCTTGAATCAGCTTTGGGATCGGCTTGCTTTCATCTTCCAGCCGCTCCGCAGAGATCCATCTGACCGCCTGCCTGATGTTCTCCCCTTTCGGTTGAATGGTGGCCATGAATAAAACTCCCTTCTCCTTTATCAAACGTTCTTGCTGTTGTCTTCTCGGATCACGCGTCATGTTCTTCGTTATTCTCGCTAAGAGCCAACAATATTTCCACAAAAATAAACACGCCCCCCTCCGATGAAAAACTTGGCCCCTTTTCGGTCCACACCATGCAGCCTCCAGGGTCCCAGGGAATTGCTGTTTCTTACAAAGATGATCCTGCCCGATCCGTCAAGGGTGCTTCTGGGGCGATTAGAATTTGCAGAGCGCGCGCACTTTGCGTATATTTGTCTTCCAGGAAGAAATGAAAGCGACGATGATCAAATTCTGCGTGCTTGTGCTCATGCTTCTGGGTCTGCCCTTGTTCGGCCTCTCCCTGGCCAATAAACCCATTAGCCCCTATCTTGAGTTTCCCCCTAGAACACTCTATGTCCAGCATGCCCCTTTTTCCTGGTCCGCCTTTTCAGGCTACAGCTTTGTCATCCTCGCTGTGGTCACGCCTTTGATCACCCGCTCTCTGAAAAAGCCGAAGGCGCCAAAGGCAACGCTGTCGCGCACTTTTCCATTTCCGAGGTGGGGCTACCTGGGCATCCTGCTGGGCATCACCGCGTGGGTCTTCGCCTGGACTCGCTTCTCCTGGTTTGGAAGACTCCAGCCTCACACCTTCACGCCCTTGTGGATCGCTTACATCATCAGCATCAATGCTCTGACCTATCGCCGAACTGGCCACTGTATGTTGCTTGACCGGCCACGGCACTTCCTCTTGTTCTTCCCAATAAGTGCGCTGTTCTGGTGGTTCTTCGAATACCTGAACCGTTTCGTTCAGAATTGGTCCTATGTGGGGGCTGATTTTGGC
>JASFTV010000395.1:0-3563 GCA_050050615.1 Desulfobacteraceae bacterium | reverse complement strand
CAAGATTAGATGAGCGGATCACTGAGGGGGTCGTCCTTGTCCCTCACGGCTGGACAGGGGATGCGAACGCCAACCTGCTCACGGATGCCCAATGCAGGGAACCGATCATGGGGTATCCGGACATGAAATCTTTGATGTGTTCTATCAGGAAGGGGTAAGGCGTTAAGGGAAGGGTCCGGCATTTTTTGCCTTATGCCCTGCGCCTTGTGCCGTTCATATGATCCTTTCAGGGTGGCAGTAACAATTGAATCTGTCCCCTCTCGCAAATCCGACAATGGTCAGTCCAGCGCGTTCACCGATCTCGATCCCGTCCGAGGTTGCGGCCGAAAGGGATGCGACGAGCGGTATTCCAGCCACCAGGGGCTTAAAGACCATGTCCGCGGGCAGGCGGCCGGAGACCGCAAGCCAGCAATGCCCAAAATCGATGCTTTGCGTCAAGCCGCCGCCTATGGCCTTATCCACGGCGTTGTGCCTGCCGATATCCTCAGCTGAGAAAATGGGATCACCTGCCGGGGAAAAAAGAATCGCACAGTGCGTTCCCCCGGTTCTTTTGTAAAGGGGCATCTCGGAAAGCATGCGCATCCCTTTGATTAGAACTTCTGCTGAGACGCGCAATGCCGACCCGGACAGCCTTCCGGCGATCAGAGGGAGGTGTTCCAATGCCATGTTTCTGGTGCCTGTGGACTCCAGCAGATCGAGTTGTGGAAGTGCTCCCCTGCGTGAGGGGCTCCTCGCGACCGATGCTGTGTCGGCAGAGATCTCCAGGGACGAAACGTCTTGAAGTCCATCAATCATTCCCCGGGTCAACAGAAAGCCCAAAACGAATTCCTTGATGAGGGAGGGGGAAACCACCGCCCGAAGAAAGTCCTCTCCATCGAGGCGAATGATGAGATGGTTTTCACGGATGATGTCATCCTCTATGTCCCTGTCCTTGCCTTTTTCGTAAAACCGTCGAATTCGCCGCCGCCTGTAGAGTGCGCCCATCGTCCCTTCCTCCATGGGTCGATTCGTTGATGTTTATTTAATCAAGGAAAACTCCCGCTATGGGGGGGCAAATTTCAATGGCTTGGAATCCGCCGGAGTAAACCGTTTTAAAGTATGCGAGTGTTGGAGTACTGGGGCAAAGGAAAAAACAGCGGCTGACACAGATTGAAAATGTCAAATGTCAAAGCTCAAATTCCAAATAAAATCCTAATGTCAAATGACAAGAAGGTGCGAATTATTGCATTTTTGGATTTGGGATTTTGACATTCATTTGACATTTGGATTTCGGCATTTGGCATTAATGCACTCCTACTCAGCCAAACTCCATTCCTTCGACCCCATCATTCCATCATTCCAATATTCCTTCTATCCATTACTCCATCACTCCAGCTTTCGATGCCCATCTCTGGGCGAGCCCAAAGCCGGGTCCTCAGCGCACGGATTGCCAAGAAGAAGATGGGCGAGACTTAAAGCGCTCTCAACCATTCCGGTCTCAGACCGATATCCCCCCTGAGGGCGCTGTCTATTAAGTCCAGAGCCTCTTGCTTCCCTCTGGGAAGCCTGGCCTTCACAGGGAGGTAGTTTGAGGCGTGGTTAGAAAAAAACAGGCCTCGCGTAAGATGGGTATGTGCGATCATCTCCCTGAGTTCCACCAGGAGTTCTCTCTCGTCGGGCAGGTGGAACTTCCCTGTGCGGAAATCTTCATAGAGGGGGGTGCCGGGGATAAGCATCACCGTCAAGGCGCCCACGTAGTCGGGATCCATGGCGCTGAGGAGTTCGCCTGTCGCCCTGGCATGTTCCAGAGACTTTTCCCGACCGGCGATACCAAGGAGGACAGTGACCGACAATTTTATGCCGGCCCCCCTGACCTTCCTCCCCATATCGATACAGGTTTGGGCACTGGACCCTTTACGGACCTTTTTGCGGAGTTCCTCATCACCCGTCTCCACACCCAAGTAGAGGATCCCCAGTCCGTTTTCCCTGAGTTCAACCAGTTCTCCAGGGGATTTCATCTTAATGCCCTTGGTGTTGGCGTAAGCTCCAACCCTTCTAACCCAGGGGAGATGCTCCTTGATCTTGTCAAGAATCCACATCAGTCTTTTCTGAGGAATAATGAGCGCATCCCCATCCATGAGAAAGACCCTGTCCTGCCTCTTCATGTACTTAGAGGCAAACAGGATGTCGCTCAATATGATCTTATCATCCTTGATCCGGAATCTTTTATCCTTGTAGGTGCCACAAAAGGTGCATTTGTTGTGGGAACACCCCACTGTGACCTGCAGCAGAATACTGTATGCCTCACTGGGGGGCCTGATGCAGTTCCCCTCATAATGCATCCCATCACTTTCCAACGCTGGATCCATGTGTTTCTCCCATGTCTCTGAAATGTCATGTCTATTTAGAGATTATTATAAGCACGGGTCGGGAAAAGTCAATTTGCTAGCACACGAGCCCCTCAGGGACTTGGCCGCAAGGTCCCCTTCCAAAATCCCCCCAACGGGGCTGCCCGATAACTCCCCTCACCTAACCTCTCCCTTGGAGACTGTGTTGTAATGGCCGAAACCTGTCATTCCGGACGAGCCAACCGCAGGTGGGCGAGATCCGGAATCCAGAAGAAACACATGATATCAATACATTGTGGATCCCGGCTCGGGTCTCGCTTGGCGAGACTTGGCCGGGATGACAGATTGTGACACAGCCTCTCGAGGGGGAGAGGAATTGTGGGTTATGGGACAGGGTCTTTGGGGGATTTTCTTTCTTCACTCTCAGTCGCGCAGTTCGGCGCGCATTTGCACCACAACGTGGCCCCATCCGCCGCAGGCGGGGCCTACGTCAAAACATCCTGTCTGATTGAACATCACCTCGTTAGGATTCCTGCCGTTCATGAGGTTTTCGAAAAAGGCGTTGATCAATACGGTCAAGTTGGGCATCAAGAAAGCACAAATCCGTTCGGGAGCGGGTTGGGTGAGAAGATTTCCTGCGGAGTCAAAAATAAGCTTCTGACCGACCACGTGACCTGAGTGACAGCCTTTGGACTCTATCACCTCCGCGACCAGCCGGTATCGCGAGCCCTCCAGGGCATTCTGGAAAAGGCGCCGGAATTTAGGGTTATCCTGGATGCCCTGAAACTCCTTGTCATCCAGTCCCAGTCTCTTCTGGATTATTTTGGTGAATTGATCTTTATCCACGTCAACCTCCTCTATGATTTTCTATCAAGCCGTCATGGGCGCTATGAGAACGAGGTGCTAAAGCATCACACCTGGGCGGGAAAAGCAAGGGAATTGACGGATCTCATGTCAAAAATTATCTCTCAGCCATGGACGGTGAACCGTTGCAGTCTCCAAGGGTGGTGCAGGCCCCTCAAAAATATGCGCCAGGTAAATGATGGCTGTTCTGATATAATGACAAGCATTCCGCTTGAACTGGGAGGATGAATGATTTATGTTGCTCAGACGCGCAATTCAATTGGTCTGGGGTCTTTGGGTCGAGAGATTTGGCCTGGTGGATTTCAAGGCAGAAATGTTTTTAACATGAAACAGGTAGTTTATTGGGAGCCTTGAACGATGACTGAAATGACT
>JASFTV010000394.1:0-3575 GCA_050050615.1 Desulfobacteraceae bacterium | reverse complement strand
AGGCCCTCCGGGCCGGAGGCACTGCGGCGTACTTCTCTGTACGCCTCATTCCTCGGGATTTGTCCGCGCTTCGCTTGGACTCCCCACCCTGCGGGCGGGACCCCGGTTTCGGAAGCCTTGCAGCTGGACATTTTCCATCAGCCTCTCAGACGCCGTCTTTTGTGAAGGCCAGGGGGATCAGGGTTTTTCCCCGTTGCTGCGCTATTTGCATGATGGTTTCCTGGGCCGTGGCAGGGGGGTCATGACGCTCTCTTTCCGGTTTTGGCTGAAGACTAAGGGCCTCGGTGTCGCAAGTGGTCACGCACAGGCCGCAGCCGATACAACGGTCCAGGTCCACGACGGCCACGTCATCGGGTCCCATGGTGATGGCCTCCATTTGACACCGTTCCAGACACGTCTCACAGGAGGCACACAAGTCAGCATCCACCTTCGCGTAATAATTGGATACCACCTTCTCGGCAGGCCGGGGATGCTTCTTGAGTGATCGGAGCACGCCACAGCAGTCCCCACAGCAGTTGCACATCCCCCCTGGATTCTGGGCATTAAAAGGTTGAGGAACCAGGCCCGCTTCCTCGCAGCGATCAAGGATTTCAAGGGATTCTTCCTGGTTTATCCAGCGACCCATCCCCTTCTCAACATAGTACTCGGCATGGGAGCCGAACATGAAACAGGCCTCCAGGGGTTTGTCACATTCCTCATCAAGCCTTCCTTGCTGCACCCGGCAGATGCAGTCGGCCACAGCAATTTTCTCTTTTGACTTGATGATTTCGCGGACATCCTCGTAAGGGGCAACAGGCCATGATACACTTAGGGACTTGTTCACCGGTATGGTCCGCATGGGTAAGGTCTTCATAGATGTGTCGTGAGCAAAGGTTTCCTCAAAATATTGTTCATGGAGCTGCGCAAATTCCTGGTCAATAGTTTTCAGCTGAAATTCATAAATGCCCACCACATAAGGTACAACGCCGTATCTTGCCGACCCCTCTTTGCGCAGCCGAAAGAGAAGTCCCTTATCTGCCATCTGCTCCAGAAGTTGGGCCACCCTTTCAGGGTCCTGTTTCAGCCTTTCAGCCACGGACTCAGGCGTCTCGAGCATCATGCTGAGATTTAGATACATCTTGGCTTCTTCCTCGGTGAAGAGTCTTTCAAGAATTTTTATTTCCACGCCCGATTCAGTGGAAGGAAATCCAACGGAGTACTCGTCTAACTGTTCTCTGAGCTGGTAATAGACATCGCTTGCCATAACATCCTCCTAAAAAACACTCGAAACTACAAAAATTATTAGCCGCGGACTAACGCAGACAAGAATATTAATCACGAAAGCACCCTTCGACTTGGCTCAGGGCAAGCGATCCAACGAAGCCAGTTTCTTGAATATCTGCTTGCTCCTCCATAGCCTTGGCGACGGCGGGTGATATCCTGTCCATCCTGTCCAATGAAATTCCCCGTTGCTTCGGGCGATTTCGAGAATAGTCAGTATAGGGAGAGTGAATCCTGCGTGTCAAGAAGGGGCTTGGCAGAATTAAGATTTTGCTTGACTCTCAAGCGGTTTCCATATAATGATTCCATCAAATGATGGAAAACAGATTTGAGTCCCTGCCATGGCAACACCTTTAGAAAAGGCCCGCAAAGACCCGGGCTCCATGAAGGCGAAAATCCTCAAGGTGGCTCGCCGCGTATTTGGCGAGTACGGGTTTCACGGTACAACCACCCGGATGATCGCACGGGAGGTGGGCATCGATATCTCTACACTCCATTATCACTGGGGTGACAAAGCCGATCTCTACGAAGCTGTAATACTTGACATCAGTGAAAACCTTCGCCAGCAACTGACAGAAGTGGAAAAGGTTATTCATGGGCTGCCTCTGGAGAAACGCATGAATATTGCCATCGACATGATGACCGATTATCTGTTTAAATACCCAGAGATCTCAAACCTGATCCTTTTTCGATACTTCAGAAAGACCCGCAACGAAGAACACTTCGATTTTCCTGTCCCGGAATTCATATCTGATATCGCCCGATCAATGGATCTTTGTAAGGATAAGAAAAACGTTCCTGCGCGTGCGCAGATGCAGGTGCTGGCCATAATGAACGCCATTCACAACTTTATCTCAGGCGAGAATTTTTTTGGGCCCATGTTGAAACTGAAAAGAAAAGAATACGTGGCCATGGTGAAAGAGACTTTGAAATTTATCTTGATCCCCGCTTTTGCCGGTCCAATATCGAATGTGCAGGGGAAGTAGGGCCTGACAGGAAAGGATCCACCACAGAGGCGCAGAGAGCACAGAGAGAGAAATATTTTTCATTGGGCGGGAGATGCCGCCCAATGAAAAGTGATCACTGCCTTCGGCCTGATTCACGGTTTCGAGCTATGTTAAGTGCTACAAGAAAGCGCGCGATAGTGAACTAAACCGCCCGCAGGGCTGCGTTTCTTTTGCCCGATCGTCGTCTCCCGATCGGGCAAAACTAAAATACTCTCTGTGAACTCTGTGTCTCGAGCGCAGCGGGTGGTGAGAAAAGTAAATCGTAGGAGAAAGCCAGAAAAGGAGGAGTTAGGATGGCCTTGAATCTGGATAGCATCGGCGAAAAAATTGGCCCTTTTGAAAAGGCTTACACATGGAAAGATGTGGTGCTCTATGCCCTGGGCGTGGGAGCCGGTTTCGACGAGTTGGAATATTGCTATGAGGATAAACTGAAGGTGATTCCCAGTTTTTCCATCGGGAGCGTCTTCGATTTTCTGGCCAATGCGGCAATCAACTCGGGCGCGAACCTTAGCAGGGTGCTGCACGGGGAGCAGGATATCATCTTCCACAATCCCATACCGGCTGAAGGGACACTGTCCACGGAAGGAGCGATTACCCATATGTACGACAGGGGAAAGGACAGGGGCGCTCTTGTGGTTGCTGAGGCTGATACCTATCATTCAAACGGAGACAAGCTTTACACCAACATCTTTACCCTCTTTTGTCGATTGGACGGGGGCTTTGGTGGGGAAGCGCCTCCAGAGGAAGTTGTGGAATTTCCGGAAAGAGATCCGGACTTTGAGGAAGAGGCCTCCCCTTCCCTGGACCAACCCCTGCTCTATCGCATGTCAGGAGACATCTACAGGCTTCATGTGGACCCTGAGTTTGCCCGGGCGAGCGGTTTTGAGAAGCCCATTATGCATGGCCTCTGCACCCATGGTTTTGCCTGCAGGGCCGTGATAAAACACCTGTTTCCAGGAGAGCCTGAGCGGATGAGGCGTTTTAGACTCAGGTTCTCAAGGCCACTCTACCCCGGTGTGCCCATCAAGACCCAGATCTGGAAAATCGAGGAGGGCAGGGCCCTTTTTCGGACCATTAACAATGAGTCCGGTGAGGTGGTGTTAGACCGTGGGATCGTGGAGTGGCTGAGTCCGGAGGAGATGGAAAAGAAGGCCTCAAGAAAAGGCATACGCTTTGATGATCAGGTGGCCATTGTGACCGGTGCGGGTGCGGGATTGGGAAGGGTGTACGCCCTGGAGTTGGCCAAGAGGGGGGCCAAGGTGGTGGTCAATGACCTGGGTGGAGCCAGGGACGGCAGTGGTGAAGGCT
>JASFTV010000393.1:0-3586 GCA_050050615.1 Desulfobacteraceae bacterium | reverse complement strand
TTCATTTCGGACCAAACCGTTGCCATGCTCCACACGCGCCGGTGCGGTTGGATGAGCGCTCAACAACTGGGCATGTACTTGCTCCAGCAAGCAAAAGCGCATGGCGTCAAGTTTTTGAAAGGCCGTGTTACAGATGTCCGTGTAACTAATGGGCGAATAGAAACTGTTCATGTGAATTCAGGTGGTGAGCCGATACATCTATCCACGCATCGTTTTGTCATTGCAGCCGGGCCATTGCTCAAACAAGTCGGGGCCATGATTGGCCTCGAATTGCCGGTTTTCAACGAACTGCACGGCAAAATTGCCTTTACGGATCCCCTGGGGGTTGTCCCCCGCGATGCGCCGCTTATGATCTGGGATGACCCGATTACTCTTGCTTGGACCGATGAAGAGCGCGAGGAGTTGTCGGCCAACAAAGAAACGCAATGGCTGCTTGAAGAATTTCCCGGCGGCGTCCATTTCCGACCCGAAGGAGGACTGGAGAGTCAAACATTGTTGGCTTTATGGACATATGATATCAAAGTCCGAGAACCCGTGTGGCCACCCGTCTTTCCCCCTCATTATGCGGAGATCGTGATGCGCGGCATGGCAGCCATGATCCCTGGCCTTTCCGTTTATCTACCCAAGATGGCACGGCCTGTGGTCGACGGGGGTTACTACTGCAAGACAGAGGAAAACCGTCCATTGATCGGCCCCCTTCCTGTTAAAGAAGCTTTTGTCATCGGTGGACTGTCAGGGTTCGGTATTATGGCCAGTATGGCCGCCGGAGACTTACTCGCCCTCCACGTTGCAGGCAAGGAACTGCCCGATTACGCCCCAGCTTTCCTTCTCAACCGCTATGAAGATTCCGATTACCAGAATCTCTTGGCAAACTGGGATGCTACCTCCGGCCAGTTATAGAGACGGGCAATACATCACAAGGAGGAGCGAATGCTTGCCCGCCATGATTCGTGGCAGGCTGGTCCGCCTCCGGCGGGAAGGCAATCCCGCCTCAGGACAGAGGATGCCTTGATGGTGGATCAGGGACGTGCTGCAAGGATTGACGGTGAGAGTGTTGCATAGTACAATAGCCTGTGGGTTTCGGAAAAATTGCCCTTGTTGGTCTAGTAAGAGATCTGAGGGTGTAAGGAGAGATGGTCAAATGAAAACAGCCGTTGTACGTCTGATTTTGTTGGTTTTGTTGCTCCCCGCTCTCTCGGGCTGCTGGTATCTTGCCGCTGCCGGTGCCGGCGCTTACGGCGGGTACAAGGCGAAAGAAAAAGGCTATAAGGTACAGAGCCCGGTTGCCAAAGAGAAACAACAGGACAAAGAAGAACAGTAGAAGTAAAAAGGGGGTGGACCGTTTGGACCACCCCCTTGAATTTAGGTTCTATGATGAATCGATTTTAGTGGACCGAGATCTTTTTCGGCTTTTGCTCCTCAGGTTTTGGAATCTCTATCTTGAGGACGCCGTCTTTAAACTCCGCTTTGATCTTGTCAGGATCAACGTCCCCTGAGAGGGTGAAGGATCTCTGGAATTTTCCATAGGTCCTTTCCTTTCGATAGTACTTATCTTCTTTAACCTCGTTTTCATAGGAACGCTCACCTTTAAGCGTCAGAACACCGTCCTTTAGATCGACCGCGATATCCTTTTTGTCCACACCCGGGAGGTCGGCTTTAATGACGACGCTGTGCTCTTCCTCGTAAATGTCGACCACCGGCCTCCAGTTGCCCAGGCCTGGTTCCTCAGTCAGGCTCACGGTTGGGAACAGGGAGTTGCCAAATAAGCGATTGATCCGATCCTCAAAAGTCTCCAATTCTCTCCATGGATTCCATTTGACAAGGTTCATAATCTTTTACCTCCTTCGCCTTGTATTGGTCTGAATTGATTTTCAAACCTTTTTTGTCTCAAACTCCTTTTTAGGAAAAATATTAATCACGCTTCTATCTGTGTCAATATTAGAATGAAAAAAATTTGTTGCATTACTTTTTTTAAGAGCTTATATTAGTAATAAGAATTTCGCCCCTGTTCGGCACAGCATTATATTAGGGAGGGGTAAAATGGATAAAGAAAGAAATAACAATGGCTTAGAACAGAGGGATACATTGTCTCAACCCTCTTCCTCAGATCTCAGGGGCAGGCAATCCGTCCGAGCCACGTTCAGGCTTTCTGAGAAGGCGATCGAGGCTGTCAGTATCCTCTCCGTTCATTTAGGCATAAAACAGAAATCTCTTTTCGATCATTTGCTGGAAGATCGCGCCTCTTTGGACCGCATCGCAAAAGAGATCCAGTCTGGGAAGATTGAACAACAAAGTCGGCTTCAAAAGACCTATGTTCTTAGCCGAAAAACCCTGTCCTGTCTGGACAGAACCTCCAAAAGCTTTGATACCCCGCGCGATGTGCTGGTTGAGTATTCGATTCGACGCTTATTGCCGCTCATCACCCAGGAGCGGGACAAACACCAAAAGCGCAAGGAAATTCTGGAGGAACTGGGTGAATACTTGAGGCAGAGCAAGAAAGTATTGCAAAAATCCAAAGAACTACTGGGACAGGACGACCCTGTCCATGACAAATTGGAATCGGCCATGAAGGCGCTCTTTAGCGCCTACACTCATATTGAATCATTTGTTGAAAGGGGAAGAATGATCGAGGATTTCTAGTCGTTGCCGAAACCGTTCATCCTTGCCAAAACTCGACCCTCAGAGCATCATCCGGTGGCTTCTCCCTTGACACGCAACGAGACAAGGCCTATACTGTTGCTAGTAAACGGTGAGTTCCTAAACGAGTCTACTTAACTCCCGTCGCTCGCGTCCACTCTGATTCATCCACGAATTCAGTACGCGCAAAAAATCTCCGCCCATGTCCTGTCAATGAACAGGGGCGGCTTTTTCGTATGGAAGGTGATACCGAATGTCGTTATCCGGTCTCTTGAGGATTCTCTTGATCTTAATATGCATCTTCTTTCTTACTCCCGCTTGGGGATTGCAGCGCATGGTCATTGCTGATTTTTCCTTGGGTGTCGATGAAGACGGTGTTCCGCTGGGCTGGGATCTCAAGGAGAGGTCAGGTAGGGCGGATTTCTCAGTGGTCAAAGAGGGTAACTTCCACGCCCTGTGTCTGCGTAGCGAAGATACCTCATTCTCTCTCCAGAAACCTGTGAATGTGAATACCCGGCATTATCCCCTCCTTTCCTGGAAGTGGAAGGTGACCAAGCTGCCTGAGGGCGGGGATTTTAGAGAAACAAAAACCGATGACCAGGCTGCCCAGCTCTTCCTCGCTTTTTCTAATCGAAAGGTGATCGTTTACATCTGGGACACAACGGCCCCACAGGGATCGACAGATGATGCGTGGGCGCCGCCTTTCATGACCATCAAGGCGATCGTGGTCCGTTCAGGCGATGCACATACCGGGAAGTGGATTACCGAGACACGCAATGCGCATGAGGATTACCGAGAACTCTTCGGCCATGAACCGCCTCGGGTCGCAGGCGTCAGGATCCAGATAAACTCACAGCATACCGAGACCTCAGGAGAGAGCTTTTTTGCGGATATGGTATTCAAAAAGCACTGAGAGGCCGGGTTATTCACTCCTATGCCACTCCATCAG
>JASFTV010000392.1:0-3596 GCA_050050615.1 Desulfobacteraceae bacterium | reverse complement strand
AAGGTCTGCCTCACCGCTTCAAGGCCTTCACCGGTCAGCGCTGAAATAGTGAATACGTCCAGGCCCATATGGTCCAGGGCCTCTTTTACCCCTTGAATATCCCGATGCTCAGGCGAATAGAGGTCCATTTTATTGATCAAAACAATTTGCTCCCTTTGGGCGAGGCCAGGGCTAAATCTTTTCAGCTCCTCTCTTACAGCACGGAAATCGCTCAAGATATCATGAGGGGGCGTATATGTGATATCTATCAAATGAAGCAGGAGCCTTGTCCTTTCGATGTGTTTTAGAAAATCGTGCCCGAGGCCCCGTCCTTGGCTCGCCCCCTCTATAAGCCCCGGTATATCAGCGATGGTTAGAGTCTTCTCATCATCAAAGATCATCATACCCAGATTGGGAACAAGTGTGGTGAAGGGATAATTCTCAATTTTGGGTCGGGCCATGGTGAGGCGAGACAGAAGCGTGGATTTCCCTGCGTTTGGTAATCCAATGAGACCGACATCGGCAAGATACTTAAGTGAAAGTCTAAGGCTTTTTTGCTGTCCCGGAAGGCCTGGTTGAGCTTTTCGGGGGGCCCTGCGGGTCGACGTGGCAAAATGCTGGTTTCCTTTCCCGCCCTTACCCCCCTTCAAAATGAGGACTTCCTCATTATCGCGGATTAGATCGGCGAGCACCTTACCGGTCTCTTCATCATAGACGGTCGTTCCCACAGGGACCTCTAAGAGAACATGCTCACCGTCTTTTCCTGTCTGATTGTTTCCTCTCCCAGGTTGGCCATTTTGAGCGGTAAAATGTCTCTGGAACCGAAAATGGACTAAAGAGTTAAGCCTCTCTGTTGGCCGAATAATGACATGGCCTCCGTGACCCCCGTCTCCCCCGTCAGGCCCACCTTTGGGCTTATATTTTTCCCTTCGAAAACTAATACAACCCCCTCCCCCGTCACCGGATCTGACGGTAATCAGAGCGTCGTCAAGAAAATCCATGTGTCCTCTTGGGGGTGGGGAGAGGAGCCTGAGGTTTAGGCGGCGTAAACACTCACCTTCTTCCTGGTCTTGTCAAGGCGTTCAAAGGCGACGATCCCGTCGATCTTGGCAAAAAGGGTGTAGTCTTTTCCTACGCCAACGTTCACACCGGGGTGTATCTTGGTCCCCTTTTGTCGTATGAGGATATTCCCTGCACGGACCTTCTGGCCGCCAAACCTTTTGATGCCGTACCTTTGACCCGCACTGTCTCTGCCATTTCTGGAACTGCCCCCCGCTTTTTTGTGTGCCATGCTATCTGTACCTCACATCCTAAAATGCATAAGATTTAGTTTCAAAGTATTTAACGGTTCTATTTCACACGGGCTTTCGCCTATGAACCTTGAGTGCAGGGCAAATCACGTCTCAATATTCTCGATCGTCACCAAGCTGAAGTTCTGCCTGTGCCCCCGTGTCCGGCGGTAGCCTTTCCGCCGCTTGTATTTGAAGATCACGACCTTCCTGTGTTTGTCATGCCGCCTGAGCCGGCCGACCACTCTAGCGTTGTCCAGATACGGCTTGCCGATTTGGACCTTTTCACCGTCAGAGGTCATAAGCACCTGATCGAAAATGACGCTATCTCCCGCTTTCCCTGGAAGCTTTTCCACCTTGATATCCTCGCCCTGGGCCACACGGTACTGTTTCCCACCTGTTTTGATGACTGCATACATTTTGGCAAGCTCCTTAACTCTTTCAAACTATTTAATATATTGGCCCCATGCCGCAAAGTCAATCTAAAATTAACCCATGAAACAAAGGTGCCCCCGGCAAGACTCGAACTTGCGGCACCCAGATTAGGAATCTGGTGCTCTATCCACCTGAGCTACGGGGGCTTTTTAGAACCAATAGCATAATTTGGGCAAAAATCAAGCTTATTCAACGGGTTTGAAAACCCAGAACACCCTTTTCTTTCAAATCATCACCGAATGAAATGGTGTCGTCGAAAAGTGTTGGCATGCCAACACTTTTGAAGGTTATGAATGAACATAAAGTAAAATTAGCAGTTGTAAGCTTTAAGGGATATCATCATCGAAAATATGCAGTATTTATATTTCTTAGGTATATAAAGATTAAACTGGACTATAATTATATATTTTTATATTATATTTTTCACTGGCTTCATTCTAAGGGAAGAACCGATGCCCGAAACAAATATCGACACAACAGAATTGAGATTCAATCCTTACCACGTTGTGATCTTTATCCTGGCTTTGCTTGTTCCTGTGTTCGTTCTGCCCGGCCTCCTTGATAACGTTTTCAATACACCCAAAACACTCCTTATGCTTGTGGGCGCTTCCGTGATGTTGGCCATTTACGCCATCACTTTTTTGGCGGGTCGGCCCGTGCCGGTATCCAAGGTTTCAACACCCAAGATTCTCCTTTTCCTCATCCTGCTCAACTTTTTCTCTTTCTTCTACACCAGGAACTACTACTATACCGTGGTCGCCTCCGTAATGAACATCACGGGTCTTCTGATCTTCTATTTCGTCTCTCTGTATGTGGACGGAAAGAAGGCCTTTTGTCTCATGATGATCATCGCCCTCAGCGGACTTCTGGTTTCAGTTGAGACCTGGCTTCAGTTCTTCAACATCTTTATCCTATTCAAGGGGGTCCGCCCAGGGGCCATGCTCATGGGCACCATTGGAAATTCAAACTTCTTGGGCGGCTATCTCATATTCCCTCTTTTTGCCATGGTGGGCCTGATATTTCTTTTGAAGGGCAAATGCCGTTTGATCCCTTTAGGCCTGTTTATTTTCATGCTGAGCGCATTTTTGTTTTCCAGAGCCAGGGCTGGATGGATGGGCTTCTTCCTCTCCCTGCCCATCTTTTTGCTCGTCATGAAAAGAATTCACAAGATTTCAGTCGCGGGCTATCTCAGATCCCACCCAAAACAAGTGGTCGCTTATGTTGCAGTGTTATCGGTTTTACTGATGACTCTTTGGTCCCTTGCACCGAAGCGTTTTCAGAGCATGATGCAATTCAGTCACGTTACGGAGTCGGAAACCCTCAGGCTGAGGATCCAGAAATACTACAGAGCCTCTTTCTGGCTTTTCAAGCAAAACCCCCTGTTCGGAACCGGCCTGTGGTCTTACAGGAATGGTGTTTATAAAGCACAGGCAGAGATAAACAGAGTCGATGGCAATTTCTTCAAGAACTATCCGGAACCCAAGCCGAGAAGGGTTCACACGGATTATTTGGAAATCCTCAACGACGGTGGTCTCATAGCGGCCGCGGCGCTCCTGCTTTTCTTTGTTATGGTGATGCGGCATGGCTGGGCCGTGATTCGTAATGAGGAGATCGATTCTCGAGACCGGGTCATTGCAGCGACCGCCTTCTGTTCGCTCATGGCCATTATGCTTGCGGCCTTTTTCTTTTTCCCTTTCAGGATCAACAGCACCCTATTTATGACGGTGCTCATGATGGGACTTGTGGAAGGGATTTATCTCAGAAACCACGCCCTCATCGGCGCAACGCCTGCTTGGAAATCGGAAATGCGATTTCTCTTGATCCCAATCGTCCTTCTCCTGCTCACCGGGCTGGTCTGGTTTGGGGGGATCAGACCCTTCGTTGCAGAGTTGG
>JASFTV010000391.1:0-3596 GCA_050050615.1 Desulfobacteraceae bacterium | reverse complement strand
AAATATCGTGATGGAAAGCGGCACATGGAGTCGCAGGAAAAGCAAGTGTACGTTCAAACGACGTCGCGCCAGGGGGCCAACAAGGGATGTCGTTAGCTCTGCGGGAAGATACTCATGGAGGATAGATACGAGTGACCCACAAGATCACATTGAAGGATGCTTTCAAGGGCTATACCTATGATCAGGACAAGATATTCACCCCTGAGGAAACGGTTGCGCGTTTCAGGGCTAAGCTTAAAGAGGTTGATCTGGATATCTTGAAAGCGACTCTGCGGATTGATAGCGGCAGGCTGGATATTCCTGTTTACTTCAGCATCTGCGGAAGGGATGCGGAGGCGGTGATAGGCACGAAAAAACAGATGGGAAAGGGCGGTACGCCTCAGCAATCAGAGGCGAGTGCTGTCATGGAGTTGGCGGAGAGGTTCAGCTTTTTCAGTTTTTGCAAGAACCCTGAAAACTTCATTGTAGAAGAATACCGCAACTTGAAAGACCGCGCCCTGCCTTTTGAAATGATCGCACGGTCGGTTCACGACACCTCTGACGAGCTTGAGATCGCAAAAAAGGTCTTTTCCAGGTTGCCTCTCAAATGGACCTGGGCATACAACCTGACCAGCCAGGAAGAGATCCTGATGCCTTTCAACTGGTTTTACACCATCAATGAATTCAATGGCCCCTCAGCGGGAAACTGCGTGGAGGAGGCCCTTATCCAGGGCATATGTGAAGTTGTGGAAAGGCATGTCTCATCCATTGTGAGTCGCAACAGACTCAAAACGCCGACACTGGGTCTGGGCTCCATAACCGATCCCGTGGCTCTGGAGATGATCCACAAATACCATAAAGCGGGCGTCAGGCTGTTTATGACCGATTTTACCCTTGACACCGGTATCCCCAGCGTCGGGGTCCTAGCCTATGATCCTTCCACATTTCCTGAAAAAAGCGAGCTCGTGTGGACAGCCGGCACAACGCCCAGTCCCCACAAGGCCTTGATCAGGGCCCTGACAGAGGTCGCCCAGCTTGCGGGAGACTTTGATACCAGCTCCAACTATGTGGCGAGTGGTCTTCCCAAGTTCAGGAACATCGAGGAGGCGGATTTCGTAATGAATCCCGGCTGCGAGATTGATATGGGCATGTTGCCCGACATTTCCAATGACAACATCAGGGTGGAGGTGGAAAACTGCATCTCCGCTTTGGCCCGCGCAAACATGCCGGTTATCGTCGTCGATACCATGCATCCCAAACTTCAGATTCCCGCATTCTACACCATCATTCCAGGTGCCCACTTCAGGGAACGGGCTGCAGGCACAAGCGTCGGCATGTTTTCCGCCAAGCTGATCGCAGAAAGTGACAATCGGGTTTGGGCGATCGCCGAATTGGAGAAGATGGATCGCCTCATGCCCGGAAAGTACTATGTCAAGTTCTTCTTGGGGTCTTGTTATGTTTCCGAGCACGAACACATGATGGCGTTAAAGTTATTTGAGAAAGCACTCGATCTTGAACCCAAGGAAGAGGACATCCCTACCATCTATTCTTACATGGGTCATTGCCTGAAGGATCTGGAGCAATACAGGGAGGCCATCAGGGTTCTCGAACAGGGGGAGCGATATGACAGTGAGAGGACAGACATCTTCAATCTCATGGGGTTCTGTTACTTTAAGTTGAAGGAGCACGAAAAAGCCATAGAGTGCTTCAGAAAGGTTCTTCAAGTGGACCCTGCCTCGGCCATAGATTATGCCAACATCGCTTCCAACTACCGGGATATGGGGGACAAAGAAAGGGCGATCCGGTATTACCGATTCGCCCTGGAACTGGATCCGACCATCGACTTTGCAAGAGAAAACCTAAAGCGTCTTGAGGGAAAACCTTTTTTGACCTAAAACCGGCGGCTATCCCTTTTTTTTGGGAAATACATCGAAAACGGACGCAGGTGATTCCACCACCTTCCGGATCTTATCCTGGATATCCTTCTTCTCAGCGTCATCCTTTCTTTCCCATGCCCCTTCTATTTTTGCAACAAGGTCGTTAATCTCGCATGGTTTGGTTAGATAGTCATAGGCGCCTAGCTTGATCGCTTCAAGGGCCGTGTCAATGGATCCGTGCCCTGTCAGAATCAGGGTTTCGGTGAACAGCCCCAGTTTCTTGATCTCCTTCAGGGTAGTGATCCCATCCATACCGGGCATTTTCAGGTCCAAAACCACAACGTCGAAGTTATCCTCCCCAAGGGTGCGGATGGCGGCGTCACCGCTGTTGACCGCCGTAACGCGATATCCTCTGTTCGCCAAAAGTTTCGACATATTGGTGGTGAAAACGATTTCATCATCGACCAATAATATCTTGGACCCTTTCATTTCTTCCTCCTCCTTTCAGCGAGTAACCTTTTCGCTGCAGGCTCTCTATCTTTTCTATTTCCCTTCAACACCCTCCCGCACCTTACCTGGAGTACTGTAGGGGAGAATAAGGGTGAACGCCGTGCCTTCCCCTTCTTGACTCTTTACGGCGATGGTCCCTCCCAACTGCTGAATGATGCTATAACAGATGGAAAGACCAAGGCCGGTGCCTCTGCCCACCGGTTTTGTCGTAAAAAAAGGATCAAATATCTTGTCCAGGTTTTCCTTGGCAATTCCAGAGCCCGTATCGCTAATTACCACCTTTACACTCCGATTTTTGTCGTCCCCTTGAGTGGTGATACGAACGGTTCCATACGGCTTTCCATCATGCGCGTCAATGGCGTTGGTGATGAGGTTCAAAAATACCTGCTGAAGCTGAGAAGGATCAGAAAGGATAGGCTTCACGTGTTGATCCAGGGTGGTGATAAACTTGATGCCGCTGGTTTTGGCCTCCCTTTCCATGAGCTCCACAATTTCTTCCAGGAAATCATTGAGATCCACCTTTTCAATCACCGATTTGGTACGGCGAGAAAATCGCAGCAGGTTGTGCGTTATATGCTTGCAGCGATTGACCTGTAAATCGATTTGGGAAAGCGACTCTGACAATTGCTCCTTAAGATTTTCGTCGAGATTCGCCGTATTTTCCATCAAATCCAGCAACATCTGTCTCTCTGTCAGAATAATGGCAAGCGGGTTGTTGATTTCGTGGGCCACGCCCGCAGAGAGCTCGCCCACAGAGGCCATCTTGCCAGCTTCCAGAAGTTGCTTGCTCAGTTGATCCGTCTCTATGTCCCGCTTCTTGATGACCTTGACCAAATGCCTCATCATGAGAATTGAGACGATGAGGATGGTCAGTGCGCTCAGGTGAAGAAAGATTAATGTGGCATAATTGGCATAATTGACTTCATCAAACGCCTCAGAATAATCCTGTTTCACCACCAGCATCCAGCGGGGCTCCTTGAGCCATGCCGTAGCCATCATCTGGCGCTCGGACTGCTTTTTCCCTTTCCTGTTGGGTTCGACAATGCGAACCTTGATGCCTTCATGATAGGGCTCCAAAGCCATGGGCGCCTTCTCCATAATTCTACCGCTCAATCGAGGACTGGTCTGGAAAATGCCCTTCTCATTAACGAGAAACACTTCCCCCGTCTTGCCAATCCGGATGTTTTCCACCAGAGACCGGAAGACCTCGGTATCGACGCTGGCCCTCAA
>JASFTV010000390.1:0-3604 GCA_050050615.1 Desulfobacteraceae bacterium | reverse complement strand
GAACCACCACCTTTTACACCATGATTGGAACGCCCATCATACAGGTAAAATCACCGTTATTGTATAATCGCTATTTTGCTGAAAATAGTATCGATGCTGTCATGGTTGCGATGGACGTGCCTGCTGATCAGGTAAAAGATCATTTTCAGCATATGCGTTCCATCTCCAACTTTGGTGGGTGCATTGCGACCATACCCCACAAGCAGACGGCAATGGAGTGTATGGATGAAATTTCCGAGCGGGCCCAAGACTTACAGGCGGTCAACGTGGTTCGGTTGGAGGATGGCCGTCTTATTGGTGATATGGTGGATGGCCTTGGCTTCATGGTGGCGGTCAAAAATCACGGGTTGTCTATGGATGGCAAGCGAGCCGCTGTCATCGGTGGCGGGGGGGCAGGAGCGGCCATTGCCCAGGCAATCGCCGAATCAGGAGCCACTGAAATTGTGATCAAGGAAGTGAGAAGAGAACGACATGGATTTTTGGAGCGTTTACTGATTAAGACCAACCCTGAGGTCAAGATATCTTTTGAGCTGACCAGCTTGCAGGGCTTTGATCTGGTGGTCAATGCCACGCCCGTGGGGATGAATGACGACCCCAATGTCCCTTTTCCGACCGATACCCTGTCTTCCTCGACACTGGTGGCGGATGTGGTGACAAACCCGGAAGTGACGCCATGGTTGGCAGCAGCCCTCGAGAGAGGTAGTGAGGTGCAATATGGGGCTGAAATGGTTATGGGACAATTCGGATTGATGGGCCGTCACATGGGCCTTGAAATCCCTGATCTCGTGTGACAAGAGGGGGACAATCCCATGAAATTATGCGTTTCTTCTCACACGTTGCCAAATTGGATGATCTAATGGACCCCGTGCTATTATGTCCGAATGTGGGGCCCACTGAAAACCAAAAGGAGCAGTCGTCCATTTTTTACATTACTCCAAAATGGCCCTGACTATTTTGGAATTTACTTTAAAATGGCCATATGCGATATCTTGCCCCTTATATTCTCAGGGATTTGAAAAAAAGATGGTCTTCGTTGGAGGTCCACGCCATTCCTTTCTGGTCACAGGCTCGGCTCGGCTGGATGTCTACCGTCGTGGCGGCGATTCATTATTGGGGCGCTATCATTATTGGCGGCTGCACCCTTTTACCCTGGATGAATGCCCGGCAGTGATAAAACCGGATGAAGCCTATCGGCGTTTGATGACGGTTGGCGGATTTCCCGAGCAATTCTTAGATGGCGATGAGAGGGAGGCACGGCGATGGCGCAGGGAGCGCTTTGACCGTGTACTGCGTGGGGATATCCGGGATCTTGGGTCAATCCGCAATATTCAGCTCTTGGGTCTGTTTTTGGATTCGCTTCGACATGGCGTGGGCGGGATGATCACCTTTTCGAATTTGGCCGAGGATATTCAAATATCGCCCAAGACCGCCAAGGCCTGGCTTGAGTTGCTTGAACGCATGTACCTCGTCTTCACTGTCCGACCCTACACCCGGTCTCTGCCACGAGCCGTTCAGAAGCCTCCCAAGGTCTATTTTTTTGACAACGCAGATGTAATCGGTGACGAAGGCGCCCGTTTTGAAAACTTTGTGGCAACCCACCTGTTAAAAAGAACACACTTTATCTAGGACCGTGATGGCCACCGCTGCGAATTGCGGTATATCCGCGACAAAGAGGGACGGGAAGTCGATTTTGCTGTTCTCAAGGAGGGAGAGATCGAGGAGTTGATCGAGGTGAAGGCTGCTGAGGAAAATGTGACCCGGTCGCTTCGCTATTATGCAGAGCGTTTACAGCCCAAGCGGGCTACCCAGATTGTAGCCAATCTTCGAAAACCCTATGCTGAGGGCAAAATTTCAGTCATCGACCCTTTATCCTACTTCAATGAAGCATTTTTCAGTTAGCTTTCAACTGCTATTGTGATGAGGCCCCTTTTAATAAATCTCCAAATCGTATCTGCGTAGTCCGTCAATGACGCGTTCCACAATGTCTTCAAATTTTATGTAATGTCCGATCAGGGCCCGGCCGCGGGTGGGGAAATCGGGCTTGAGTCTGAGAAGATTTTCAACAAATCCCTTTCCCTCTTCGACCCTTCCCAAAAGTCCCAAGGTGACCGCCTTCGCCAGTGGGTACCAGAAGACGGCCGGTCTTCTGAGCTTCATCGTTTCCGCATGCGCGCCTTCGTAATCTTCCCGGCGGAGACAGTCCACCCACAAAGCGTAGTGGACAACGTTTCTATAGTAGGGATTGAGCTTAATGATCTTCCTGATCAAAGCCCGCCCCCGTTCCCATTCTCCTGAAAGCGTCATAATGTAGCCAATGCCGTCAACTATGAAAAGAGAATTTGGATTCAGGGCCAAGGCCCGATGACTCTCTTCCACGGCTGCTGATAATTCATTGCTATGAAAGCGAACAAGTGCCAATGTAGTCAGGCTCCGCTGATGGTTGGGCTCAATATGAGCACCCTTTTCGGCAAATTCGATGGCCTTTTCAAGAGGGTTCTCGAAACCGGGAAAATCCAGGCTGTAGGCATTCGCGTAAAGGCGTCCGAGCAAGGTCCAGACCTGGCCGCAGCCCGGCTCCATACTTGCAGCATGTTGCAGCGCCTCCATCGCTGCTAAGAAGCTCTCGGGGGCAAGGGTCTGGTCATATTCGTAAAACCGCAGGATGGCTTCATAAGTGGTGAGCTCGGTTGGCGGTTTGTTTCTCGATTCAAGGGACAGAAATTTTGAGATGATCCCGAATTCGTTGACGATTTTGGTGGCAACCACCCGAGCCACTTCCTCCTGGAAAGCAATCAGTTCTAGAGCTTCCACATCAGAGCAATGGCTCTCTCCCCAAATCTGCTGTCCCGTTTTCGGATCTACCAAATAGACGGTTACCTTCATCCCGGTACTGTCTTCGAAGATATGACCATCCAAGACAAATCGAGCCCCGCTGTGCGAATACCTCGTATTACTGTCTTTTGGAACATATAAGACCTTGATTTCAGAAAACCGTGTTATCTCTACAGCCAGTTCTGTTGCGAATCCAACCCCCCAAAAATCTTTTCCCGGATCCCCCGTCAGGTTCTCAAAGGGCATAATCAGCAATGCGGGCCATGACTCTTCAATGGTTATGTCCGGTGCTTGACCCGCGGTTGCATCTGTTTGGACCTCGGTCTGTTCATGAAATGTGGGCACATAGGTGCCCTTGGGGATGTCGATGCGCAGTGGGTCGTACTGGCCCGCCACTAGATAATACCTCTCCAAGGCCCGGCGGAGTTGGTTGGCCTGAATGCTGACGATGGGATCGGTCGCCTGATCAAAGTCCGCGTCTCTGCCGAACACGAGCGTGGCCACGGTGAAGCCTTTTATTTCTTGCTCCCTTCCGGCAAGTGTTTCTGTAACAACAAATTGCAAAAATTTTCGCTGCCGCGCCGTGGCGTGGAACTCCGGGCTGTCCAGAATCCGCTGGAGCTGCTGCTCTATCTTTTCAGCGGCCGGAGCGTGACCTTGTTCAGCATGGGGTTGCAAGGGGATTTTTTCTTCTTCAACCATGTTCTTCGTATTCAAGACCTAAAATGAAAGCAAAGAATATCTTTAAAAACCGGAGATTTGGCAAATGCAG